>PMKX01000045.1 GCA_003158705.1 Actinomycetota bacterium | reverse complement strand
TTGAGCGCCTCGAACGAGCTCATCGCCTTGCGATACGGCCGGTTGGAGGTCATGGCGTGGTAGGAATCGGCGACCGCGAGGATCTTGCTCAGCTCGGGTATGCGGTCGCCCTCGACGCCGTCGGGATAGCCGCTGCCATCCAGACGTTCGTGATGGAAGCGCACGATGGCGGCAACGTCCTTGTAGGCAACGAAGTGCGAGAGCACTTCGGCGCCCTTGCCGGGATGCTGGCGGATGTACTCCCACTCCGATTCGGTCAGTGAGCCTTCCTTGCGCAGGATCGCGTCAGGCGTGCCTACCTTGCCCAGGTCATGAAGCAGACCGGCGAGATGCAGGGCTTCGGCGTCCGCCTCCGGCAGGCCCAGCACCTGTGCCATGTCGCGACAGTACATGGCAACTCCTGCTGAGTGGCTGGCTGTGTACTCGTCCTTGCTGTCCAGGAGCACAACCATTGCGGCAGCTAGGCCGATGTTCATCTCGAGGTATTGATCCGATAGCTCCTTCTGCTTGGCGAGATGTTCCCGCTCACGCACCAGGAGCTTGAACATGTACTGGCTCGCCAGCAGTGGGATGAACAGAAGCACTACGGCCGCGATACCGGCCTCCGCATAAAGGCCTGCGACCGCCACTCCCAGCGCAGTGACAATGGCCATTGACTGGAAGAACGGACCCACCTCTTCGCGCCACACGCTGCGGAAGCTGCGCTGGTACTTCAGTCTCGTGAAGGCGCCAACAAGCGCCACATTCGCGATTTCGTACACGAGCCCAGCGAGGGCACCGGACCCAAGAAGCGCGAGCGACACCGAGCGAATCGAGAACCCGAGACCAGACTGCAACGCCATGAACGCCGTACCGGCGAGAAACGCGGGGAACACGGCGTTCGCCCAATTGAACGCGGCAGTTGCCACTGCGTTCTCAGCCCAGCATCCCCAGAGGCCCACAAGCCCACCCACCACCATTGCGGACGTGCGGCCAAGAAACATGATGGCCAGAAGAATCGGGAGGTTGCTTGCCGTCATCGTCAGCTTGTCAGCAAACCACACCGTAAGCTGCTCACCGACAATGGCGAGAAGCGCGAGAACGACCGCGCTGCCCGACAACAGGACAGTGAACTTACTGGTTGAGGATTCGAGGAGCGAATACGCAAACGCGCACGCCGAAGCGCAGGCAAGTACACCCACCAGAACGTTGAACCGCCTGTTATTCCCCACAACTACCTCGCACTCGCAGCATCACGTGCAGTATCGGCATTGCGCAAGCGACGCTTGAGTGGCAGCTGCCGGCGGGCAGAGCTAGTGCAGCTTGCTGCTACCGCCGGCAGCCACGAGCGCGAAGACGAGAGATGTGAGAACTGCCTCGATCTTCCTCATCGGAGAATGGCGTCTAGTGAACCTTGATATGTCGAGCAACCATGGTACCTCCCCCTAAAGTCCTACCGATTCGCGCCGATAAATATTGGTTGACGATCAGCCGTGAAGGGAGGCTACCGAAGCGGTTACTCGACTGCCCTCCGTCCCTCATGTACAGAGCGGACAACGTCCTCGTCATCACCTATACAGAAGGGACAACACTTCGTCTGCTTGGACAACAGATTCCGGCGCGCAGTGCGGCGGTATAGAGTTGCGAGGCACAAGGCACGCGCCGGCCTCGCTGCAGGGGACCCGGAGGGAACGCAAGCCCAGGAGAGAAGCAGAGCGCCCGTGGAAAAAGCCGCGACGATCAAGACGAGTCCCGCGCTCTACCGCAACGTCAACTTCGTCTTGCTCTGGACCGGCCAGTTCATCTCACAGGTCGGTGATCGCTTGGCGATGGTCGCCTTTCCCTGGCTGATCTACGGGTCCACCCACTCGGCCTTCTCCACCGGCGCCATGTTCGCCGTATACACCCTTCCCTACGTCCTCTTCGGGACGGTGGCCGGTGCCTTCATCGACCGCCTCGACAAGCGTCGCGTGATGGTCGCCGCGGACCTTGCGCGCGCCGGCCTGGTGCTGGCAGTGCCGTTCGTCGCCGAGTGGTCACTGGCCGGCGTATATGCTCTCGCCTTCCTGATCTCGAGCGTGGCCGTGTTCTTCGACCCGTGCAAACTGGCGATCCTGCCCGACCTGGTGACCAAGGCCAAGTTGATGCGCGCCAATTCGTTGCTGGCGACCGGGGAGACGCTTACCGAGACCGTAGGCTACGCGCTGGCCGGTTTCATCGTGTACTACCTGGCACGCAAAGTGGTGTTCGGCATCGATGCCGCCACCTTCGTCGTCTCGGCGCTGGCGCTGCTGGCGATGCGGTATGCAGCGCCGCTGAGAGAGGCGAACGAGCTGACGGCGCAGAACCTCGGCCGCGAGATGCGCGAAGGCCTCTCGTTCCTGCGTCAGCATGCCGGATTGCTGGCCAACACGGTGCTGGTGGTGGCGTCGATCATCGGCATCGGCGCCGTGTACCCCCTCACATTCCTGTTCGCCGTGCGCGTGTTGCATGGCGGCACCGCTGCGTTCGGCATCATGGAGGCGTCGCTCGGCGCCGGCTTCTTTGTTGGCTCGCTCCTGATGGCAGCGCTCGGCAATCGGGTGCGCAAGGGCGTGGCCATGACCGCCGGCCTAGCCCTCATGGGAGGCAGCCTCACGACTGTAGCCGTCTGCACATCGCTGGCGGTGGTCGTGGTGCCCATCTTCGTAGCCGGCGCCGCCAATGCTGCCGTGCTGATCAGCATCGACACGTACTTTCAGCAGGCGGTGCCCGAGGAGCTGCGCGGACGCTTGTGGGGCACGCGCTTCACGATCACCCAGACCGTGTACGCAGCCTCCGTGCTCGCCGGCGGCGCCCTGGCGGCCGTGTTCCCCGTCGCGCCGTTGTTCATTGCCGCCGGCCTGGTCACCGCGGTACCCGGGCTGGTGGGTCTGTTCGTGCCCCGCGTGCGCGACGTGTGAGACTGCGTGACCGCTGCGCACGAGCTGTACGCGTGATAGCCTAACGGCAATCTGAGGAGGCCGCCGACGTCAGTCAGACGCGCGGCCGAAGGACGGTCGTGACACCTTCACTCGACACTCACAGGGCGGCGCTCGCCCCCGAACCTCACCGGACCAGCATGCTGCAGCTGGTGGTCGTCTGCGTCACCAGCTTCGTGGTGTGGGCGGGCTTCGGCGCCATCCTCCCTGGCCTGCCGGTGTTCCTCAAGGAGCAGGCGCACGCCTCGATGAACCTCATCGGCGTCATCGCGGCGGCCTACTACGTGGGAACCTTCGCGTTCTCATGGCTTCTGGGTAGGGCGAGCGACACGATCGGCCGCAAGCCGATGATGGTGATGGGCGTGTCTCTATACGCCGTGTCGACGCTGCTGTTCGTCACCACGACGCACCCCGGCTGGTTCACCCTCTTCCGTCTGCTGGAGGGCGTCGGTGCGGCGGCCGTGGGGCCGGCGAGCCAAGCGTTCATGGCCGACATCACCACCGACGAGACACGCAGCCGAGCGTATGGCTGGCTGACGACGGCACAGTTCGGCGGCCTCATCGCCGGCCCCGCACTGGCCGCACCCGTTTCGGCGCTGGGCGGCGGCGGCAAGTGGGGCTTCTACGCCATCTTCCTGTTCGGCAGTGCCCTCTCGGCCCTCACGGCCGTGGCGCTCATGATCACCGTTCGCGAGCCCGAGCACGCCCGCCGGCGCCGCCAGGAGAAGGTCAAGCGGCCGCCGTATCGCGAGCTGGTCACAGGACCGATCGCAGCGTTCATCATCATCGCCGCCACGAGCAACTTCGCCATGGGGGCCTGGGAGGTCGTGTGGAGCTTGTGGCTGCGCCGCCTCGGCGCTTCGATGACCTACATCTACTGGACGTGGATCGCCTTCAGCGTGCCCATGCTGCTTTCGTTCGTGGGGGGATACCTCGCCGATCGCTACAACCGCTTCGCACTGATGTTCTCCGGCTACGCGATCTCGGCTGCGGCCTGGATCATGTACGGCGCCACGAAGAATCTGACACTGTTCATCACCGTCAACGCTCTGGAAGGTGTCGCCGTCGCCTACTCCTATCCCGCCAAGCAAGCATTCCTCGTGCAAGTGAGCCCCCCGCGCTGGCTGGGGGCCATCCAGGGACTGGAGAGCACATCGATGCAGCTGGCGGCGCTCATCGGCACACTCACAGCGCCACTCATGTATCAGGTGATGGGAGGCTACGTGATAAGCCTCGGCGGCGTGCTCGCGATCGTGGGGCTCGCATTCACCGCCCCCGTGTTGCGCCGCGAGTGGGCAAGCATCTCCGCCTCAGGCGCAGCACATCCATCTGCCGAGGCACAAGCTCTCGCCGAACGTAACGTGTGAGCGGCAGCCGACCAGTCACCAACGGAAGTCGCGCGGAAGAGGCGAGGGCCGAGGCCGCCACGGCGGCCCCGGCCCTCGCCGACGCGGATTCGGTGGCGACTAGTCGAGCATGGTCTCCACCGGTGTTTCGCTCATGGTCTCCACCGTTTCGATCTTGCGACTAAAGAACTTCTGGGCTCGATCGAGGTACCTCGCGGCCACGACCATGACGACCACGCCGCTGAGGATGAAGCCGGCGCCAAGAACGAACGGCGGCCCGACGCCGAACCACGAGGTGCCGGACGCCGAGTTGGCCGGATACCAGAGCTGGTCGAGTGAGGCGATGAGCACCCAGAGCAACATGGCCCCGCCGATGAACGGCATCGCACCAAGCACGAGGAACTTCTTCCAGCTCTTGAACACCTGATGCCGGTAGAAGAGCGGCACGGCGAAGCCGTTGATGCCGTAGTAGAAGGCGATGGTGATGCCGAGAGCCGCGATGGAGTCCGCCAGCACGTTCTGGCTGAGCAGGGTGAGTCCCACATACCAGACCAGCGAGATGATCCCGTAGATGACCGTGCCCCAGACCGGAGTCTGGAAGCGCGGGTGCACGCGAGCGAAGATCTTGGGGATCGCCCCGTGCGCGGCCATCGACAGGGTCGTGCGAGCACCCGGCAAGATGGTCGTCAGCGTCGATGCCGTGGCCGATGTGAGAACGACGGCGATCAGCAACTTGGCAAGGCCGGAGCCGAGCACAGCAGTACCCAACGGACTCAGGATGTCGTTGTAGTTCTTCGTCAGGTAGGCGGTGCCGGCGAACGACTGGGACGCAGTCGTGGTGAGCACGTAGATGAAGAGAAGTGCCACGGTGCTCAGGATGGCGGCGATGCCGGGCACGATGGACTTGCGCTCGGTCTCCTCGTTGACTGAAACGGCCGTGTCCCAACCCCAGTAGATGAACAGGGCCAGGAGCACGCCCTGAGAGAGCGCCCCGACGTGCATGTTGGGCAGGAACCACCCGACCGCCGGATGGACCGCACCGACCGGGTGCGAGGTGTAGACCTTTGTGAGCGCGACCACCGAGAACACCGTGAGCATCACATACTCGAAGCCGAGCAAGACCCACTGCAGGCGCGCCGAGATCTCGATGCCGATAGCGGTCACCGCGCACATGAGGACAAGGAAGACGACGCCGGCGCCGGTGACCCAGAAGGTTGACGCGGCCAAGCCGTTGGCGCCGATCAACAGGAAGAAGTAGCTGCCGGTGATCTGCGCGAGGCTGGCCATGACGATGATGTCGNNCATGACCCAGCCGGTCACCCAGCCCGTTCGCGGTCCCATGGCTCGGGTGACCCAGCTGAACGTGGTGCCGCAGTCGGGGTCGACTTTGTTCAGATAGTAATACGACTGGGCGATCAGGATCATCGGCACAAACGAGACGATCATGATCGCCGGGGACTTTAGACCGATGCCCATCACCGCAGTGATGAGGCCCAGGGTCACGGCAAGGCTGTACGCGGGAGCCGTCGAGGCCACACCGATGACGATGCTCGACAGAAGGCCGATGGCGTTCGACTTGAGCCCCTTGTCGGCCTCGCTCGCCACTCCCGCCGCTGCCTGTTTCGGTGGCTCTACAGGATGCGGTGGGTGGATGACGCCTGCAGAACCTTCCATGACGGCCTCCTTCACGTAGCGGAGATCAGTTCTCCGCGAACCCTCCTGAGCTTCTGCCGGGGCCAGCTGGGCCGAGGCGGCTACACACCGGTATGCCCGACTGAGCCTGCGACCAGACTCATGTAGATTGCGGCGCGGTTAAGGAATGTGACGATGCGCGCCAGGGAGGGCGGCGGGTAGATCGGCCTGGCGAGACCGGCGCGGTGCAGGCGACGCCGACGCAGCCTTGCCGCCACCGCGTGCTTGGCCTAGAAGCGCCGCACCTCGTGATACAGCGTGGTGCGCTGCACAGGAACCCTGCCGGCGGCACGGATGGTGCGCACCATCTCCTCCACCGAGACCATGTGACTGACGCCGGCGGCGCGCACCACGTTCTCCTCGATCATGGTGGAGCCCATGTCGTTGGCGCCAAACGCCAGAGCCACCTGGCCGAGCCGCAGGCCCTGTGTGACCCACGAGGCCTGCACGTTGGCGAAGTTGTCGAGGTAGATGCGGCNNGAAGGCCGTGAAGCCGCCCGTCTCATCCTGGAGATCGCGCAGCCGGCGCAAGTGCTCGATCCGATCCTCGGGGCTGTCCAGCGAGCCGAACATCATCGTCGCCGTAGTGGGCATGCCGTGGCGATGGGCCTCACGCATGACGTCCAGCCACGTGCCTGCCGGGATCTTGTGCGGGCTGATCTGGGAGCGGACGCGGTCCACGAGCACCTCAGCGCCGCCGCCGGGCAGCGAAGCTAACCCGGCGGCCTGCAGGCGCTTGAGCGTCTCGCCCACGGAGATGCCGCTGATCTGCGCGATGTGCGCCACTTCGGGCGGCGAGAGCGAGTGGATATGCACGTCGTAGCGCTCCCGGATGCCGGTGAAGAGCTGCTCGAAGTACTCGACGTCGAGGTCGGGGTGCAGGCCACCCTGCATCATGACCGCCGTGCCCCCCAGAGCGAGCGTCTCCTCGATCTTGGCATGGATCTGCTCGTCGCTGAGCACGTAGCCTTCGCCGCTGCCCGGCTCCTTGAAGAAGGCACAGAACCGGCAGCCCGAGACGCAGTAGTTGGTGTAGTTGATGTTGCGATCGACGATGAACGTGACCTCGTCGCCGGGGTGGTAACGACGGCGCACGTCGTCAGCCAAGGCGCCGAGCTCGAGGAGGTCGGCGTGCAACAGCAAGTCCAGGGCCGCCTGGTCCGAAAGGCGCGCGGCCGCAGATTGCGTGCCTCCGGCGCCCGCGCTCACGCTGACACCTCGCGAGTGGCCAGATCGGGCACGAGTTCGAGCTCGCCGACGGCGGCCGCGCGCCGGTAGAACTCCAGCAGGCCGGCGCGGTAGCTGTCGACGAAGCCGAACTTGAGGCGGTCGAAGTAGCCTTCCAGATACTCTTGGCTGAAATCGTAGAGGCGCGCCGCGGCGGCGGCCGTCTCCTGCGGATGGGCGGCGCAATCGTCGCGCGACGCCATCAGCGCTGCCTCGATGGCGGCGGCCTCGTCCGGCCAGGCGGCGGCGAACTCGCGGCGCACGGCACAGACCGCGTACACCATCGGCAGGCCGGTCACGGCGCGCCACTCTTCCCCGAGGTCGTAGTGGCACGGATACACCTCGGTGCGTAGCACCTTGAGCGCTTCGTCGCCGATCAGGAGCAGGGCGTCGAAGTGCGCCAGCGTGTCTGCCAGAAGCTGACGGCGCGGCGCGAAGCTGGGCGCGATGCCCCACTCCCGACAGAGGATCTTGAGGAGCGAGACCGAGGTGGCGCTTTGCTCCGTGAGGGCGATACTCGTGATGTGCCGGCGCGGCAGCTTGGAGAAGAGCTGTATGGAGTCGACGGCGCCGACCGAGCTGATGGAGATGGTGGGCAGCAGCACCAGTCGGTCGGCATGGCGCGCGAACTCGATCGACGACGGCAAGGCGACGTCGATCTCCCCGGCGATGAGCCTGCGGTTGAGCTCCGCCGGATGGCCCGTGACGACCTCGGCACGCACGCCACGCGCGGCGAGCTCCTCCTCGAAGTGGAGGTAGAGCGGGAAGCAGTTGACGAACCCGATGCGACCCACGCGAGGGACGGGCCTCGACGGCTCGTGCCCGCCGGCTCCGTCGCTAGTTGCGGGTGGCACCGCACTCACGTGACCACGTCCTCATCGTAGCGGCGCACGACGTTGTACAGCGTGTCGCGCTCCACTGGCGTGCGCCCGGCGCCACGGATGACGCGCACGAGTTCGTCGCGCGGGATCGCCTGGTCGGTCGCCGCACCGGCGGAATGGCTGATCTTCTCCTCGACGACGGTGCCGTCGAGATCGTCGACGCCGAAGGCGAGCGACACTTGCGCGAGCTTGAGGCCGATGTTGATCCAGAAGGCCTTGATGTGCTTGAAGTTGTCGAGCACCAAACGCCCGACGGCCAGCATCTTGAG
>PMKX01000093.1:8278-17284 GCA_003158705.1 Actinomycetota bacterium | reverse complement strand
GGGCGTGCCAATGTGCGCCGGCTCGAGGAACTCCAATCTTTCGAGCGTGTCACCGCCCCCTTCGCTGGCATCATCACCGCGCGCGGGACGGACGTCGGCCAATTGGTCACTTCGAGCAGCGGCAAAGAGCTGTTTCGCCTGGCGCAGACCGGCACTTTGCGCGTGTTTGTGCGCGTGCCGCAAGCCGCTGCTCAGGGCGTGGCCCCCGGCCAGGTGGCCGAATTGACCGTCCCGGAACTGCCGAGCCGAGTGTTTCCGGCCAAAGTGGTGCGGACCTCCGGGACCATCAGTGCCGACTCGCGCACGCTGCTGACCGAACTGGAGGTGGACAACTCGCACGGCGAGATTCTGGCGGGCACCTATGTCCAGGTGCGCCTGACGGCAGCCGACCTTGCCCCCGGCAGCGCCTTTCTGCGCCGGCTCAACGCTCCGGGCCACGGCCTGCCTACAGCGTGCCGCGTGGCCGTGGCTCAAGGCAGCTCAATCAGGTTGACCAATGTAGATTCCGACGGCGTCGTGGCCGTCGTGGACAGTTCGTTGCCTGGCGCCGTGCTTGGCTCGCGGCCGGCGTACCTGACGACCGCCACGCGGGCCTCCGATGGACTGGACCTCGCTCCAGCCTGGCGGACCGAGACACGTGCCGGCGGTGCACAGCTTGACCGCGTGTCACCCCAGGCGATCACGACCCTAGGCCAACGGCAAAGCTACGCCGCAGCCGGCGAAGTGCGAGCCGCCGCGCACGAGCTGTACGCCACGTGGTTCGCCGGCGGCCCGCCTACGACGCATTTGAGCACCCGCCTGGTGCTGGACACCTCCGGCAGCATGGCAGCGGCGTGGAGTGGCTCGACCAAGATCGCAGCTGCGCGTACCGCCGCCCGCGACTTCGTGCAGACCTTCGTCTCACCCCAGCCCCTGTCCGGGGCTACACCCGAGGACTTGGGGCTGATCACGTTCGCCGACACGGCCCGCATCGTTGTACCGGTAGGCACGCCGGCGCCCGCCATCTGGGCCGGCCTCGCGCGCGTCCAGCCGGCGGGCAGCACCAACGTGGGCCAGGCGCTGCGCGTCGCTATCGAGTCGTTCCGGCAGTCGCCACGCGCGGCCGACAGGACCATCGTCTTGCTCAGCGACGGCGTCAACACTGCCGGCCTGAACGATCCCGGCATCATGGCCGGCCCCGTGCAGACGGCCCACCGCCAAGGCATACGCATCGACACTATCGCCGTCGGCTCCGTAGACCAGGCCGACCAGGCATTTCTTGCCCGCCTTTCCCGGCAGACGGGAGGCTCCTTCAACCTCGCCACCGACCTCTTGCAACTGCGCTCTGACTTCCTGCGGGCCAAGCTCTCGAGCCTCGGCGCGCTGGTCGCCGACAGGTCGCTCGATGTGAGGCCGAGCATGAAGCCCATCGACGTGGTCACAAGCTCGTACGCCACCAAACGCCTCGCGATCGTCGTCGTACCCACTGGCAAGCCCAGCAGCTGGCGCCTGACTCTTGACGGGCTGCCGGTACGAGAAACCGGGAGCGGGCGCACGCAAGGCGGCGTGTCCTGGTACGTAGTCCCCCACCCTGCCGCCGGACGCTACGCGCTCCAACCTATCGGCGCTACCAGCCCTGGCAAGGCGCAGATACTGGCGGCAGCCGACAGTGACCCGTTCAACGGCGTGGGGCCGCTGGCCGCCGCGGGCGGCGGCTTCCCCTGGCTGCTCGTGCTCGTCATGGTCGGAGTGGCTCTCTGTGCCGCGACGGTGCTCACGCGCATGCGCTACACCAGCCGACAGAACCAGAGATGACTTCAGCCGGCGGCGCTACCACACCGGGCCAGCGGCCCTACAACGAGGACGCGTTCCTGGTTCGGGACCTCTCTGACCTGCAGGAATCGCTCAACGGCATCCGCGTGTTCATGGTGGTCAGCGACGGCATGGGGGGCCACGAGGCCGGCGACGTGGCCAGTCAAGTGGTGGTCGACGTCGCCAACAACTATGTCGAGACTCTCGTGGCCGCAGCTCAGCAAGAGCGGGTCGAGTTCGACCCTGCCCAGGCCCTGAGAGAGATCACGGCCCTTGCCCACCAAGGCGTGCTGCAGGCGGCGAGCGACCGCGGCGCTGCCAGCATGGGCGCCACGTTCGTGGCTCTGTTTGCCAGCGACACGCAGGGGTGGGTGGCTCACGTAGGTGACAGCCGCGCCTACCTGCTCGGCGAGGACAAGCCCGGCCAGCTGACCACCGACCATTCACAAGTGGCCCGCTTGGTGGCCGAAGGAGTGCTGACAGAGCACGAAGCACGCAACCACCCACAGCGCAATGTGATCGAGCGTGCTCTGGGCTTCGAGCGCAATGAGCCGGAGTTGAGCACGTTCAGGGTGGAGCCGTGGAGTGCGGTGGTCCTGTGCACCGACGGATTCTCGGATGCCATCCCACCCGACACGATGGTCACGCTGGCCAAGTCCACCGGCTCCGCCGGCGAAGCAGCGCAAACGCTGGCCGACGAAGCCCAACGGGCCGGCGCCGACGACAACGCCACAGTCGCGATCTGGGCACCCCACTGGCTGATCTTCACGCAGGCAAGCCGTGTAGCGCCGCGACGCCCCCCAACAGTGATCATGTCGGCCATGGCGGTTCCGGCGCCCAAGTCACGTCCCCCAGCCCTGGAGGCATGGCTGTGGGCGCGCAGCCGCCGCCGACGCTGGCGCCGGCGATTGCGCTTGGCGGCCGTGATCTTGTTCCTGGTCGTGGTCGCTGGTCTGGTCTGGTTAATCATCGACGCCGGCAATTCGGGGCAGCGTGAGAGGCCGGCTGCGAGCCCGACCAGGCAGACCTCGATGATCAGTACGCCGACACCGCTTACCGGATATGGCTCCGCTCTTCCCCACCGGGAGCGCGCGGTTTGCGCAAAGGACGCAGTCAGGGAACACGTAGCGCATGTCCGCGCGAGCCCGAGCCTCAACGCTTCTGTCAAGTACACGATCTCTGACCCCGCTGGCGTAGTGTGGTGCTACAGACGGGACGACGATGGCACTTCAGTCCCTTGGCACGGCACAAGGAGCCGCATCTGGTGGAAGATCTCCTTCTCGAATGAGGGCCTGCGAGAAAGCGGATGGGTGAGCGATTGGCTGATCAGCCTCAAGCCTCTCGAAGCGGCGACCCCGTGAGCAACGCCCGATGCTGACCGACCTTGGCCAGTATGCCTTCCAAGGCGAGATCGGGCGAGGGGCCATGGCGATCGTCTGGCGCGCGTGGGACACCAAGCTGGAGCGCGTCGTGGCCGTCAAGGAGTCACTGATACCGCCGGGCACCGACCCGCAACGAGCCCAAGAGATGGCCGCGCGTTTCGTGCTCGAGGCAAAGGCAGCGGCGCGGCTCAGCCACCCGAACCTGGTGTCCATCTATGACGCAGACGTCTGGAATGGGCGCGCCGCGATCATCATGGAATACGTGGAGGGCCAGACCCTCTCCGCCATCATCGACCGCGAACCCCTGTCCGTGGCTTCGGCATTGGGCGTGGTGGACCAGCTGCTGGACGCGGTGGCCTACGCGCACGCCAACGGAGTAGTCCACCGCGACATCAAGCCCGACAACGTGTTCGTCACCGCCATTGGCAGAGTCAAGCTCAGCGATTTCGGTGTGGCCCGCGTCAGTGGCATGCAGCGCCTGACCCAGGCAGGCACGGTGGTCGGCACGCCAGGCTACATGGCCCCCGAGCAGATTCTGGGCGCCAGCGTTGACGAACGCGCCGATCTGTTCTCCATCGGCGTCATCGTCTACGAGATGCTGGCCGGCGCCAACCCCTTCGGCGCCACCGACGGTGTCGCGCCCACAGAGATCATGCGCCGTGTCGTCAACGAGACGCCCCCTGTACTCGAGGGGCAGGTAGCGGGGGTCTCGCCCGAGCTGCAGGGCGCGCTCAACCAGTCTATGAGGAAGGATCCCGCATCGCGCTTCCATACTGCACAAGCGATGCTCACGGCTTTCCGCTACTGCGCCGGCGGGCCACCGACGATGGCCGAGGTGCCTCTGCCTAACTACGCGCCGGCCGTTCGCGTGCCGCCTTCACCAGTCGAGCTCGTCCCTCCCCAAGGCGTCACGCCTCTACCTCCGTCACTTCCCGGCTCCGGCGCGCCCTGGCAGCAAGCGCAACGCGATTCTGCCAGTCGCACGATGCTCACGGCCATTGTGACCGTCGCCGCAGTGGGCCTTGCGGTCGCGCTGTTCGCCGCCGGAGACGGCGTCTTCGCCTTGGCCCTCATCACGATAGGGACTGCGGTCGGCGTGACCATTTGGCTGACGACGCGACAGAGGCCACCCGAGAGCGTTCTCGGTTCACGGTCTCCGGACAATAGTGCAGGGGACATCTTCATGACGGTCGCGGTTGAGGACCATCCTCGGCCAACACGCGGCAGCTGCTCCATCACGGGCCCAGCAGGCAACATGGTCATGGAGTTCTCTCTGCCGGCCCGCATCGGCCGCGCCGACGACGTGGAGATCGCCGTGTTCGACGACCAGGTCAGCCGCTACCACGCCCAGCTGTGCTGGCGCGATGGACAGCTCTGGGTGGAAGATCTAGGCAGCCGCAACGGCACACTCGTGGATGGGTACCCGATCTACGGGCCCACGGCCGTGACCGTTGGCCAGACTCTGCTGCTGGGCAACACCACGCTCGTGCTGCTCGACGTCGCCTGAGACCGGCCCGCTCCGCTCTCCGCGTACCCCAAGCCGAACCAAGCGTTGGCCCGCTCTCTACCGCTCTCCTGGCCAATGTGCCGCCCGTCTCCGGAAGAGATTCATGAACCACAGATGCGATCTGGGCCGCCCGGGATGCGTCGACTGTCTGTCCGCTTAGCACCTGGTCTTGTGGAAGGCTAGCCAGCGGGAGTGCCGGCTCAACAGTGGGGGGCCGCCTTGCGGCGGCCCCCCATGTATTGCTCATGTGCCCTTGCCTGCTGGAGCAGGCTGAAGGAGTTCTGTCGGTTACCTCACTTGACCTTCACGGACGCATAGCTGTAGGCAGACTGGACGTTACCCGCCAGGTCCTTCGCGTAGACGTAGTACCTGTAGGTGCCCGCCTTCTTCGGCGTCCACTTCACGTTGAACCATGTCCTCACGTTCACGGTACCGATCGAGAAGGTCTTGACGGTCTTGCCCGTCAGGGTCTTGACGACGACCTTGACCGACTTGGCCCGAGGACTCAGGTTGTCGGTCACCTTATACGCAAGCGCGATCGGCATGCCGTGGTGACCGGAGGCCGGCTTCGCCAGGGTTGTCGGGCCGGTCAGGTCAATGTAGAACTCCACCGACGTAGACCAGTCGCCCCACACACCGGCATTAGACTCGGCGCGTGCCCTCAGGGTGTGATGGCCCTGCGAGCTCACCGGCAAAGTTGCCGAATCGCCGGCGACGTCCACAGCGGTGCCACCGTCCAGCTGGTACCTGATCGTCTGGATTCCCGACTCCCCGAGGGCGGCCGACAGGGTGAAGGAAACGGGAGCCTTGTTCCACATCGGCACGTCGCTGATCGTGGTCACCGGCATGCCGGAGTCGACCTTGACATCCACCGAGTTGGCGATCTCCACGTTGCCCGAGGGCTGCGCCAAGTCGACGGCGCGGTACTCCACGGTCGTCGTACCGTTGTGGGAGACGGTCACTGCGTTGCCCTGCGTCCAGTGAGTGCCGCCATCGAGGCTGTACTCGATGTAGTCCACACCCGCACCGACGTCGCTGGACGAGAAGTTCAGCGTCACCGGAGTGTCGTGCCAGGCGGAGTCGGCACCGTTGACCACGGTGACCGGCGGTGTCACATCGAGCGTGACGTGCGAGGTCTTGTAGACCTCGGTGTTGCCGGCATTGTCCACCGAGCGGAAGTCGATGGTGTGCTCGGTGCCTTGGACGCCCGTGAGCGTGATGCCTGGGGCCGTGTAGGTCTGCCACGAGCCGCTGTCGAGGCGGTAGTCCGTCTCGGCCACACCCGAGCGGCCGATCTGGTCGATGGCCGTAAGCGTGTACGGGAAGGCAGGGTTCCACCAGCCGCTGACACCCGTGGTGGTCGGTGCCGTCGCGTCGATGCGCACCGTGACGCTGTTGGTGGCTTCGACGTTGCCGGTGTTCGGGTTGCCTGTAGCGTCCACGGAGTTGTCGACCGAGTAGAACTGGATCACGTGCGGGCCGTCGTTGGAGCCGTCGACCGGCGCCAGGATCGAGACTGAGGTGCCATGCACCCAGGTGCCGCCGTCGACGCTGTACGTGGTGTAGTCGACGCCGGAACGGTCAGTGTGAGGCACATTCGGGTTGGTGTCGGTGGCCGAGAGGTTCACGGTGACCGGCCCGTTGTGCCAGGCGGTGTAGAACGGGGCCAGGTGGTCGGTCGTGGTGACCGGCGCTGTGGTGTCGATCCACACCTCGCCGCTCTGGATGAGCTCCACGTTGGGCGCCACGGCGTTGTCCACGGAGCGGTAGTCCACCGTGTGCTTGCCGTCGTTGGCACCGCCGGCCGGCGCTGGGATCACGACCGACGAGCCCTGCGTCCAGGAGCCGCCGTCGACACGGTACTCAGTGAGGGCGACGCCGGAGGCGGTGGGCATGTTCTGGTCGGCGGCCGTGAAGTTGACCGTGACCGGCGTGTTGTGCCAAACGCCGTCGTCCAGACCGGTCTCGCTGGTGGTCGGCACGCGAGTGTCGATCTTCACCTGAGTCGACTTGACGGCTTCCACGTTGCCCACGTTGTCGGTGGACTTGTACTCGATGGTCCAGATGCCGTCGTTGGTGTGCGACCCGGGAGCGGTGACGGTGATGCCGGTCAGCGAGTTGTACGCTACCCAGCCTCCGACTGCGCCCAGGTTGTCTGTCAAGCGATACAGCGTGCTGAGCACACCCGAGCCGCCCACGTCGGTAGGCGTGAGCGTCACGTTCACGTCACTGCTCCGCCACGTGGCAGGAGCGTTGTCGGTGGTGACCGGCGCCGTGGTGTCAATCTTGACGTTGGTGGACTGGATGTCCTCGACGTTGCCCGAAGGCATAGCCAAGTCGACCGAGCGGTACTGCAACAGGCGCAGGCCGTCGTTGGAGTGATTGAGGGGAGCCGGGATCGTGACCGTCGCGGCCCCTGGGAACGGGATGTCACTCCAGGCGCCGCCGTCCACACGGTATTGCGTATAGTCGACGCCGGCATGGTTGGGTGAGTTCGGGTCGGTCCGCGTGAGGGTCACCGTCACGGGCACGTTGTGCCACAGGCCGTCGTTGTCGTCCGTGGTGACCGGCGGCGTCGTGTCGATGTTCACGTTGCCCGTCTGGTACGTCTCGACGTTGCTCGTGACGTACGCCTTGTCGATGGCGCGGAAGCGGACTGGGTTCACGCCGTCCCTGGAGTGGTTGGCCGGAGCCGGCACCGTGGCCGAATCGCCGGCGGTCCAAGTGGCCGGCCAGGTGACCGGGCCGATGGTGGCCGCAACCATGGACTCGACGTGGTCGACGCCAGCAGAGTCAGTGGGGCTCGCGTCAACGGCCGAGAAGTTCATCGTGAACGGCTCATTCCACCAAGCGACGCTGGGATTGTCCCAGGTGCTGGTCGGCGCCGTCGTATCGACGCGGAACGGTACGCTTGACATGGGCCCGGTGTTGGCCGCGACGGCAGCGTCGACGGCACGGACGTAGAACTCATGTGTGCCGTCACTGTACGAGGCCGGGTCTACGGTCATCGGGTTGGCGACAACGTCTGCCCAAGCCCCGCCATCGACCTTCCACTGGTACTTGGCGATACCGGCCGCGTTGGGCATGTTCGCGTCGGTGGCCGCGAAGGTCAGCGACCACGGGCTGCCGGCGCTGTGGTAGAGAGCGTCGTTGCCGCTTATCGTGGACGCGCTCGGGACGGTAGTGTCGATCTTGACGGTGACCGACTTGTAGGTGCCCGGGATCACGTCATGCTCCACGTTGCCGGCGTTGTCGATAGCACGGTAGGAGACCGTGTGCACACCGTCCGTGGAGTGGTAGATCGGGTCCGCCGGGATGGTGATGCTGGCGGCGCCGGCGACCAACGCGATCGGCGTCCAGGCGCCGGCGTCGACCTTGTACTCCTCGATGCCGAGGAGACCAGAGGCCGGCCCTGGGTTGGGAGCGGCGGGCGCCGGATCGGCGGGCGTGAAGGTGACCGTGACGTCGGAGCTGTGCCAGCTGGCGTCTACGCCCGTGACCACCGTCGCCGGCTCCGTGGTGTCGTAGATGATCGTGTCGGACGCGGTGGTGTCATTGACCCCGTGCCCGGGCGGGGTGTTGCTCGGCTCAGCCACATCGGTGGAGAACTCCGCCGTAACGGTGTGCGTGCCCTCGCCGAAAGTGGCCACCGGAGAAGTCGCGAGGGTGAGCGACTTGCTGGTCGCGTACGCCTCCCAATTCGTCCAGGTGGTGCCGGCGTCCTGGCTAAAGCGCATCCAGGTGGCTGTGGTCGAGCCGTCGGCGGCGGCCAGCGTCAACGTCACCGGGGCGATGTTGGTGCCGATATCGCCGCTATTGATTACCACGGACTGGGTGCTCCATGCCGCCAGCGCACTGGCCGGCAGCAGAACCATGAGCCCCAGAAGGGCTACGACGAGCAGAAGGCCTAGCTTCTGCTGCCGCCATCGGTTGGGTACCGCTCTGGACTCATGCCCAGACGGCCCCGGTACGAACGTTCGCACCATGAGATACCCCCTATGAGACTGATAGTTCGACAAGGACGATGACTTCGAGTTCCGCATTCTATCACACCCTACGCACTGGTTTGGTCACAAGGAAACCTCCCACTTGCCCGTCTTTTTCGTGGCGCAGCGGGGCGCCGCACTGGTCTTTTGAGCTGTTCGTTTGTGCCTCGACACCCACTCCTCCGGTACGCTGGCCACGACCCAAGCAGTCGGCCCCTTCGTACCACGCCCGTGGGCGCAAGAGGACGACGACTTCCGGCGCCGCTCGCCGCAGTGCGTAGCGAGCCATCTCTGGCGCCGGTGCAACACTATCGCACTTCTATTCTGCAAAGAAGAGTTG
>PMKX01000093.1:238-8261 GCA_003158705.1 Actinomycetota bacterium | reverse complement strand
CACCTATCCGGCCTCGAGCTGCTCACACATCTCCTACCACGACTACATCGCTGCTTGCCGTGAGAAGGGCCTCGAGGCCGTGGCGCTCACCAACCACGGCAGCATGAAGGACAACCGCAAGCTCGAGGGACCCTTGGCCGACGACGGCGTGCTGCTCATCCACGGCGTGGAGATCTCGACCATGTACGGCGACTTCATCGTCTTCAGCCCCGATCTGGACTACCTGAGCACGTTCAAGGACGTACAGGGGCTGCCGCCCGAGGCGAGCATACCCGACGACGCAGCCGTGGTGTGGGTGCACGCCGGCGCCGGCGGCGGCCGCAGCGGCTCGGCCTACTACCCCACACTCGAGCGTCACGTGGCGCCGATCATCGACGCCGTCGAGATCTACAACGGCAACTGGCTGGCCGACCGCTACGTGAAGACGGCGGAGCGCATCGCCGGGGAACTGGGGTTGGCGCGCACGGGCGGCAGCGACGCCCACGAGGCGACGGCGATCATGGCCTGCGCTACCGAGTTCCCCGACCCGGTGCGCTCCACGGCCGACGTGGTCAAGGCGCTCAAAGAGCATCGCACGAGCCCGTGGCGCCGCGAGACCAAATCGCGGCGGCGCCTGGGACTGTTCGGTTGAGCGGCGCCGTGGAGACGATCGCCCTGCAGACTGCGGCCCGTGAGGAGCTCGTCGACATCACGGAGCTGGTCGCCGGCGCCGTCGCGCGCGCCGGACTGACCGACGGCGCCGCCCTCGTATATGTGCCGCACACCACGGCCGGCGTGACCATCAACGAGAACGCCGATCCCGCGGTGCCCCGCGATGTCATGATGGCGCTCGCGCGGCTGGTGCCCCAGACACTGCCGTTCACGCACGCCGAGGGCAACGCCGACGCCCACGTGAAGGCCAGCCTGATGGGCAGCAGCGTGACGGTGCCGGTGCGCAGCGGCGCCTTGCAGCTGGGCACCTGGCAAGGCGTGTTCTTCGCCGAGTTCGACGGCCCGCGCCGGCGCCGCGTGCTGGTGCAGGCTTTGGCGGGCGCCGCGCGCTAGCGGCCCAGCGCCCGCTCGATGTGGTGCTTGAGCGGGTCGGCGTCGAGCTTGCCGCCGCCGTTCTTGAGCAGCAGCTGGTCGGCGTTGAAGTTCTGCCCGTGCGACCAGAGCTGCCGCAGGAAGTCGATGGCCTTGGGGTTGCAGAACCACTCCATGCTGTAGCGGTCCTGAAGGATCATGCGGAAGGCGCCTTCGAGCAGCCAAGCGCGCAGGTAGCTGGCCGCGTAGAACCCGTCGTCCACGTCGGCCAGGTAGTTCTGCGAAGGGATCTGCACACGCACCGCGTCGCTGAGCTTGTCGCTGTACACCTGTGCCATGGCGTCTAGCGGACCCGTCTGCGTGTGCAGGATGGTCTCGTAGGCCAACTTGCCTGAGTAGCGGCGCAAGAAGTGGAGCTCGATGACGTTGGCCAGAGTGAGGAAGTCGGCCGAGTCGGTGAAGTCGAGATAGCGCTCCAACCAGCGCGGGTTGAGCAACAAGTGGTCGAAGATGAAGGCGAAGCCCTCCGTGACCGAGTTGTCGCCCAAGTGCCGGAACTCGAAGGGCAAGCTGGGGTCAGTGTGGGCGAAGTGCTCGGTGTGGCCGCCCTCGTGCAGCAGAGCGCCGTAGTCGTCTTGGCCGCCCTTGGGCATGACACACAGGTAGATCTCGTCCGGCACACGCACCGGCGAGCAGAAGGCGCGCGGCGACTTGAGCTCGCGCGGCTCGGCGTCGATGTGCACGTTGTTCTGAGCAGCCAGGTCGATGCCCATGCCGGCGAGCGTCGCCGTGAAGGTGGGCAACAGGCGCTCCGCGGTGAACACGTGGTCGTACCCCGCCGCCCGCCACAAGTAGGGCAGGTCCGATGAACGCAGCTCGGACAGGCCGAGGCCCATCTTGGCGAAAGCGAGCTTGTCGAGCGAGCGTTCGTAGATGCTCTCGGTGTCCTGCAGGAAGCCTTCCATCTGGGCGCGCAGCATGAGGTAGTCGGTGCCCTTGACCTCCGAGTACAACGCCATGTAGTCGTCGTAGCCGAGCACGCGGGCAAGGTCGTGGGCCTTGCGCCAGAGCCGGTCCAGGCGCGGGTTGAGGACCTCCTCAGTGGCCGCCAAGCGAGCGTCCTGGATGCGCTGGCGACGCTCGCGGTCAGCCTCGTTGGCCTGCGCGATGCTCGCCTGGCGCAGGCCGATGACCTCGCCGTCGACCTCGATGGTCGCCTGACTCTCGGCGTTGGCGATCTCGTCGGTGAGCTCCTTGGTCTGGGCGCCCATGAAGCCGTCGACCATGAACGCCAGCAGATAGGCCGGCGCGCGCCGCGACTCGCCTTTGTAGTTCTTGTAGTCGGCCTCGAGCTCGTCGATGGTCTGCTTGGTGAACAGCTCTGGGAAGCGGTCGTAGATGGCCGTGAAGTCGCACACCTCTTTTTGGCCGGAGAAGTGCTGGTAGTACTCGAGGTCGAGGGCGCCGATGAACTCCTCGGCCCGGCGGCGGTGTTGATCTACGTCGACCGGTGTCACGATGGTCTCCTTCTCGTGCCTGTGGAAGCGAAGCGGCGCCCGGCGCCCCCTCATTGCCGCGGACTCTAGCAGACGGGAAGGCGAAAAACCTGTCGCGGCAGCCCTCGGGAGGTGGACAATAGCGCGGCGCGGTACACTGCTCGGCGTGACTCCCAAGCCCGGCGACATCCTCGAGCTCACCATCGACTCGTTGGCCTACGGCGGCCAGGGCGTGGCTCGCCACGAGGGATTCGTGCTGTTCGTGCGCGGCGCCGTGCCTGGTGACCGGGTCCGCGCCCGAGTGGTCAAGCGCAAGCGGGCGCACGGCGAGGCGCGCGTCGAAGAGCTGCTCGCGCCATCCGAGCTGCGCGTTCCGGCCACGTGTGCCCACGCGGAGGACTGCGGCGGCTGCGAGTGGCAGACTGTCGACTACCAGGCGCAGCTCGACTACAAGCAGCGCCAAGTGACCGAGTCGCTGGCACACATCGGCGGCCTCACGGACTTCCAGCTCGAGCCCATCCGCGGCATGGCCTTCCCGTGGCGCTACCGCAACAAGATGGAGTTCTCTTTCGGCAGCGACGGGCAGCGATCGGTGCTGGGCCTCCATCGGCGGGGGTCCTGGCGGGAGATCATCGACCTGCAGGACTGCTGGCTTGCCTCAGAGCGTCTCAACGGGGCGCGACAGGCCGTAGGCGACGCCTGCCGCGCCCTTAGCCTCGAGCCTTACTCGCAGGCGAGCCACGAGGGCCTGCTGCGCCATCTGGTGGTGCGCGAGGGCAAGGCCAGCGGCGATCTGCTGCTCAATCTCTATGTGAGCGAGCGCTTCGCGGCTGAGCGCGAGCTGGCACAGCGCGTCGCGCAAGCGGCGCCGTTCACCTCGTTCGCGGTGACGGTGAACCGCTCGCTCGCCGACGCCGCCGTGGGCGAGGGCCCTTTCATGATCGCCGGTCCTCCCTATCTCCGCGAGGAGCTCGCCGGCCTGCCGCTGCGCGTGCCGGCGACCGCGTTTCTGCAGACGAACAGCGAGATGTGCGGCGTCCTCTACCAGACGGCCATGCGCTTCGCCGAGCCCAGGCCGGCTCAGGACGCCTACGACCTCTACTGCGGCATAGGCTCGATCTCGCTGCTGCTCGCCGGACAGACCCGCCACGTGCTCGGCATCGAGGTGCAGCCCGAGGCCGTGCAGGCGGCAAGTGAAAACGCCCGCCTGAACGAGATCGGCAACGTGACTTTCCTGGCCGGCGATGTGCGCCGGCTGCTCAAGGAGAAGCTGGCCGAGCTCAGCACACCCGAGACAGGCCCGAGCGGGGTAGGCGCGAGCGGGGTGGGCGCGAGCGAGCCGGGCTCCACCACGCCCGGCCACACCCCGCCGGGCGTGGTGGTCGTGGACCCGCCGCGCTCCGGGGTGGCGCCCAAGGCGCTCGCACGAACGGCTCAGCTGGGCGCCGAGCGCCTCGTCTACGTCTCCTGTAACCCTACGACCCTGGCCGCCAACGGTGCGCAACTCGCTGAGGCCGGCTACCGGCTCGTGCGTGTGGCGCCGGTGGACATGTTCCCGCAGACGCACCACATCGAGGCGGTAGCGCTCTTCGAGCGTCAGTAGGCGTTGGCCGGCCGAAGCCGGCCACCGGCGCTCCCCCTCACGCGGGACGCGAGCGCATCCTGCGCCAGAGGAGGTCGCCGTTGGCAGCCACGAAAGCGACCGCCAGCAGAGGCAGCGCCGGCAGCGCCGACACCCACAGGCCGATCACCATGGTCACCAGGAACGAAGCGGTCATGCACACCAGCGTCAGCCGCAAGCGCAGGTCGAACACGAGCGTCGCTCCCAGGTACAGGGCGAAGAACAACAGGTCGCTCGTGCCCAGCTCCGAGTAGCCCTCGCGCAGGCTGTAGCCGAACAAGGGCAGCGTCACCGTGAAATAGTGCACGGTCTGCGGCGCCTTGGCGAGCAACGCCTTGGTGGGGCCGGCGAAGACGCTGTACATGTCGACGATAGTAGAGAGCCCCGCGATGAGTACGACCACGGCCACGGTCTGGACCTGCTCCGCCATCCACAGACCGAGCGCTGCGGCCAGCAGGATCTTGGCGAGGTCGGCCGGCGGCGTCCACTGCAGGTAGCTCGCCGCCACCGCGACCGGAAGAGCTACCGCAGCCACGATCAGCAGCCGCCGGCCCAGTCGGCGCAGCGGCAAGAGACCAAAGAGGATGAGCGCCAGAAGAGGCAGGGAGACAAGGCTCGAAACGACGGCGTCGACCCGCCCCGACGCAGCCGGCAGATGACGGCTAGTCAGCGTGTAGAGAACGAAGAGAACCGCCGCCGCGCCGGCCAGCCACAGGCGGCCCGGCGGATCAGTAGGGCGGTATGGCCTCGTACCACTCCCCCAGCTTGCGGAAGGCGCGCCAGAAAGCCGACTTGAGTCGCTGCTCGTCGAGCGACTCGTCGATGTCCGGAGTGATGAGAGCCTCCGTGCCGGGCGTGAACTCGACGATCTCGCCCGGCGTGTACTCAAGCTCGCGCGCGAGCGGGGTCTTGAGCAAGTTGATGGCCTCCACCGTGCGCTCGCCCATGGCGACGACGATCTTGGGCTCGACGATGGCGAGTTCCCTGCGCAGATGGTCGAGGCATTTGCCGCGCGCCTGCGCCTCGCGCACCTGGCCGCACTTGACCACGTTGGTGCCGTACAGCTGCAACGGGTCTATGCCCAGACGCTGGCAGCTCTTCATGATGGCGGTGCCGCCGCGGCCGAAGAAGGCGACGCCTTCATGGCACTCGCTCGGCTGCGCCTGATACTTGAGGAGCATGACGTCGGCGAGAGGATGGCCCGAGCCGATCACCGGCATCGTGCGCGCGTGAGCGCACTTGCGACAGCGCAGCACCTCGCCCGTCAGCTCGTTGATCTCAGAGATAGCGCGCGTCAAGTACTTGTCGTAGATCTCGTTCGGCTGTGCCACTAGCCGCCTTTCCTCACTGGTTCGGCTAGGGTATTCGCGGCCCCCGCGGTAATCCCTCGCAGGTGCGCGTATGCAGGGGAAATCACCTGCCACACAGGATTTCGGCGGTGGCCGCAGACGGTGGCGACGCCATCAAGCGACGGCCCCGGCGACGCCTTCTACCGCCGGCCGATGGCGTCGACCTTGGTCTGCAGGAACTTGAGCGACCCAAGGTACAGGAGGCTCTTGGGCCGGCGCACGATGCGGCTCTCGGCGAGAGCCGCCACGAAGTCGCCGGCCCCTGCGAACTCATCCATGGCCGTCATCGCCGTGCCCAAACCCGGCAGCACGTGCGCATCGCTGCCGGCGGCGGCGGCGATGCGGTAGCGCCGCGCAAAGCGCTCGGCCGTCTCGTTGAAGGCCGGGAAGGCGAGACGCGAGTTGAAGACCTCCACTACGTCAAGGCCGGCGACGTTGTCTCTGAGCACGGCGCGGCTGGGCACGAAGTGCAAACGGTCGAAGGGGTGCGGCACGTAGACGACGCCTTCCTGGGCGCGGATGGCGGCGATGGTCTCGGCAAAGCTCATGCCGCCCGGGATCGTCTCCTCGAGAAAGAGGCCGATGAGTTCGCCCTCCGCCGTCTTGACCTCCTCGCCGACGATCACGCGCACGCCGTAGCGGCTGGCCAGCGCGCGGCCTTCGAGACCGCCGGCGGCGCTGTTGTGGTCGCAGATGGCGAGCACGTCGATGCCGAGCTCGTGGGCCCGCGCCAGCAGGTCCGCCACCGGCACGGCACAATCCGCGCTGTGGTGCGAGTGCACGTGCAGGTCGGCGAAGAGCTCCTTCTGGCGCGGTCGCGACACCGGCCGGCGCTTGACCTTGCCGGCCACGCGGTCGTACACCTCTGCCACCTCGCCGGCGACGTGCTCCCAGCTGTAGTCCTGCACGCGGCGCAAGCCCTCGCGCGCGTAGCGCTCCCGCGTGCCCGGCTCCAGGAGGAGCGGGCGCAGGGCCTGCGCCAACGTGCGCGCCCTGCGCACTGCCACCAGCACCCCGTTGCGCCCGTCCTCGACGATCTCGTCGTAGCCGGGAACGCGAGTGGCGACCACGGCGGTGCCGCTGCCCATGGCCTCGAGCAACACGGCACCGGTTGACTCGCCGCCGGCCGACGGCGCGCACACGACATCCGCGTCGCGGTAGAGCTCGGCCAGCGCGTCGTTGCTCAGGCGGCCGCGGAACCTGACCCGGCGAGCGAACGCCGGCGGCACGACCCACGCGAAGCGTGGCTCCTGCGTGTCGGCGCCGCAGACGTCGAGCGTGAACGGCGGCAAGCCTTCCTCCAAGTAGCGCAAGGCCCGCAGGAGAACGCCCAGGCCTTTGCGTCGCGACTCGGCGCCTACGAACAGCATGCGCAGCGGCCCGGGGCGACGGCTCTCGGCAGGGCGGAAGCGCCCGAGGTCGACGCCACCGCGCACGATGCGGTAGTCGCCCGGAAACGTGCGCGCCGCCGTGTCGCGAGCCGCTTGCGAGGTGGCGATGACGGCGTCGAACGAGGCGAAGAAGTGCTCGAAGATGGGTCGTGTGAGCCAATACTGGGTAAGCCGTTCCGAGTTGGCGTGGAATGTGGCCACCAGCGGGCACTTGGCGTGGCGTAGCGCCGTCCAACCCAAGCTGGGAGCGAACGGCTCATGCAGGTGCAGGAGGTCGAGCTCCTCGGACTCCATGAGCACGTCGATGTTGCTGATCAGGTCGACCGGCGCGGCGATGACCCTGAGACTGCGGTTGTGGCGCACCGGATAGGTGCCGCCGGCAAAGAAGTAGCGCGGGCTCGGCTCGTCCTGGGCGAACACCGCCGGCGCCTCGCCCAGCAGCACCGCACGCACCCGCCGTCGCGCGGCGCGCAGAGCCGCCTTGTCGTCGCTGGGAGCGATGACCGTGACCTGATGACCCAGGGCGCTGAAGCGTTCGGCCAGGGCCTGCACGTGGCGGTTGACGCTGGTGGGCACGGTCCAGGAGTAGGGCGTGAGCATACCGATCTTGTAGCGCGCGGCACTCATGCGCACCTCCCCGCGCTAGAGAGCACTCCACCCAGACCTCGGCCGCCGATGCGACCCGACACGGTGCCCGCCGATCGACCGCCCGGGCTCAGCCCTGGCAGACGGCCGTCGCCCCGGGACCCTCCCCGGAGATGAACTCCTCGGTCATGCGCCGGCAGAGGTCGTCCGGGTGCTGCACCGGAGGCGACTTCATGAAGTACGAGCTAGGGGCCTCGAGCGCGCCGCACAGGCCACGGTCGAGGGCGATCTTGGCGCAGCGCACGGCGTCGATGACGATGCCCGCCGAGTTGGGCGAATCGACGACCTCGAGCTTGAGCTCGATGTTGAGCGGCACGTCGCCGAAGGTGCGACCCTCCATGCGGATGTAGGCCCACTTGCGATCGTCGAGCCACTCGACGTAGTCGCTGGGGCCGATGTGCACGTTCTTGGCCCCCATGTCGTAGTCGAGCTGGCTCGTGACGGCGTTGGTCTTGGAGATCTTCTTCGACTCCAGCCGCTCGCGCTCGAGCATGTTGA
>PMKX01000093.1:0-207 GCA_003158705.1 Actinomycetota bacterium | reverse complement strand
CTGGCTCTTGATGTCGTCACCGATGATCGGTACGCCGGCCTCGGCAAAGCGCTTCTGCCAGTAGACTGGGTCGCGGGCGATGAACACCGGGATGCAGTTCACCATGGCGCAACCGGCGGTGAGGATCTGCTCGACGTACCACTTGGTCGCCTCCTCGCTGCCCACAGGCAGGTAGTTGACGACGACGTCGGCCTGCGTCTCTTTGAG
>PMKX01000090.1:7007-8223 GCA_003158705.1 Actinomycetota bacterium | reverse complement strand
CGACGACCCCGACCTGGACCAGTCAGTGACCACGGCGAGCATGGTGTGGGACGTGAGCGAGCGCACCGTGCACGTGGCCCTCGGCCAGCCCTGCGAGCACGAGTATCTGACCTACGGCCTCTAGGCGCGGCGCGAGCGTCAACCAGCGCGGCGCGAGTCGGCCGGTCCCTTGCCGGCCTTGGTCGTGGCGATCAGCGCCGCGACCTCGTCCAGGTCGTCGTCCGTGAGCTGGACGGAGGCGGCGCCGATCCAGCCGTCCACTTGCTCGGGCGAGCGAGCCCCCACGATGGCGCCGCTCACACCCGGCCAGGCGAGCACCCAGGCGACGGCGACGGCGGCTACGGTGGCGCCGTGGCGCTGCGCGATGGGTCGCAGGCCGTCGCGCAGCGCCAGGTTGCGGCTCAAGGCCGGCTCGCGGTAGTCGCTGCCGCGCCGCCGCCAGTCGTCGTCGGCCATGGCGGCCACTCTGGCCGCGCTGAACGTGTCGGTGAGCAGACCGGTGTGCATGGGGCTGTAGCAGAGCACGCCGGCGCTGTGCTCCCGACACCAGCGCAGGTCGTCGCCACCGGTCATGCGGTCCAGCAGCGAGAACGGCGGCTGTAGCGAGTCGACGTGGGCCACCGCCTCGCACCGGTCGAGCAGCGGCCGGTGGAAGTTGGACACGCCGATGGCCCGCACCGTGCCTTCGCGGCGCAGACGAGCCATCTCGGCCCAGGCATCCTCGATGGCGGCGCCGGACTCGTCGGGCCAGTGGATCTGAAACAGGTCGATGTGATCGAGGCCGAGACGGCGCAGCGAGTCCTCGCAGCCGCGGCGCACGGTCAGTGCCGTGGCGATGCGCCGCGGCGCCCTCATCGGCTGCTCGTCGTCCCAGTCCAGGCCGCACTTGGTGAAGATCAGCGGCCGGTCGGCCGCGGGCAGGGAGCGCACGGCACGGCCCACCACCTCCTCGGAGTGGCCGAGACCGTAGACGGCGGCGGTGTCGACCCAGTTGACGCCGAGCTCGACGGCGCGGCGGATCGCGGCGGCGGAGCGCTGGTCGTCTTGCGGACCCCAGCCGAACGACCAGCCGCCGCCGCCCACGGCCCAGGAGCCGAAGCCCAGAGTCGTGATCTGCAGGCCGCTCGTGCCCAGCGTGCGCATGGGAAGCGTCATCGTGCCCTCCGATCAAGGTGAGTCAGGCGAGACCCTGCGCCAGAGTGTAGCGCACCGGCCG
>PMKX01000090.1:0-6985 GCA_003158705.1 Actinomycetota bacterium | reverse complement strand
AGGAGAGGATAGTCATGGCTGCGGAACCCGTCCCGCTCACGGCAGACGTGTCGCAGAGCGAAGCTCGCATACCCCATCATCTCGGTCTGGCGCTGGTCGTCATCGCCACTGCTCAGCTCATGATCGTGCTCGATGCCACCATCGTGAACGTCGCGCTGCCGCACATCCAGCGGGCGCTCGGCTTCAGCGGTTCCGGTCTGGAGTGGGTCGTCACCGCATATTCACTGGCCTTTGGCAGCCTGCTTCTGCTCGGCGGTCGGCTGGGCGACATGCTGGGCCGCCGCCGCGTGTTCATCATCGGCATTTCGGTCTTCTCGCTCGGCTCGCTGCTGGGCGGTTTCGCCAACAGCGAGTGGTGGCTGCTCGCGGCGCGTGCACTGCAGGGCGCCGGCGCGGCCCTGGCTGCTCCCACAGCTCTAGCGCTGATCACCACCACCTTCCCGCAGGGCGCGCCGCGCAACAAGGCGCTGGGTGTGTACGCGGGCATGAGCGGCGGCGGCGGCGCGGTCGGGCTGCTGCTCGGCGGCATCCTGACCAGCTATGTGTCCTGGCGCTGGGTCCTCTTCGTGAACGTGCCCATCGGTCTGCTGGTGGTCGCTCTGGCGCCGTTCGCCTTGGTGCCCTCGGCCCGCCTGCGCAGCCGGCTCGACATCCCCGGCGTGCTCACTAGCTCCGCCGGGCTTGGCTTGCTCGTCTACGGCCTCACGCACGCGGCCTCCAGTCCCACCGGCGTCTCGCATTGGGGCAGCCCGGTCACGATCGGCGCTCTAGCCGCGGCTGCCGTTCTGCTCGTGAGCTTCGTCTTCATCGAGCGGCGCAGCCGGCATGCGGAGCTGCCGCTCCGCTTGCTCGCCTCACGCCGCCGCTCGGGCGCCTACCTCATGATGCTGTTGCTGGGTACCTCGCTGTTTGCGGTGTTCTTCTTCCTTACCATCTACATCCAGACGGTGTGGGGCTACAGCCCCGTGAAGGCGGGTGTGGCGTGGCTGCCCTTCCCGGTGGTCGTGATCGCCACTAACATCCTGGTCGCTCGCGTGTTGCTCACGAGAGTCGGCGTGCGGCCACTGCTGCTCAGCGGTCCGCTACTGGCGGGTGCGGGTTTCGTCTGGCTGTCGCGGCTGAGTGAGACCGGCAGCTACTGGACGAGCATGCTGCCGCCCATCGTTCTCGTGAGCGCCGGCTTGGGTCTGCTGTTCGTGCCGCTGACGCTGATGGTGGTCACGCATGTGGAGCATCATGAGGCCGGCTCGGTGTCCGGCGTGCTGAACACCACCCAGCAGATCGGCGGCGCCATCGGCCTGGCGGCGATCGGCACCGTGGCCTGGACCTCAGTCAGTCACAGCATCGTGAGCCAGATGACGGCCGCCGCCGCAGCCGGTCACCAGTCGAGCGCAGGCGTGCCGGCGGCCATCTACAACCACGCGCTCACGGTGGGCTTCTCGGGCGGCTTGCTCGTTTCCGCCGGTGTGATCTTCGCCGCTTTCGTCGTCGGCTTGGTCGCCACGCGGACCCCCGGCCGGCTGCGCCTGAGCTCGGCCGTGCATGACCACGAGCCCTCGTGCGACGAGACGCTCGGGACCTGCGAGCCGGCATGGCAAGCCATGAGCGCCGAAGCGATCGAGTAGGAGCAGATCCCAGCGGGGGCGGCCTACGCGCCGCCCCCGCCGCTCAGGTATCCTCTGGCCGGACAACTGACCACCTGCCGGCACGGGAGGGATGACCATGTTCACGAAGATCGATGAAGCTCCGCTGCGCCGCGGCGAGGGCGGGGGACTGACACCCGACGGCGACGGCTGGTTCATCGTCAACGTCGCCGATGCCCGGGCGCTGCACACCGAGCGCTTCGGTGACGGCTGCCGCTTTGAGGGCGAGAGCCGCTTCCCCGAGTTCGCCATCAACGTGAGCGTGCTGCGGCCTGGCCAACCCGCCAGCCTGTACCACCGTGAGGACGCCCAGGAGACGTTCCTGGTGCTGAGCGGCGAGTGTCTGGCGATCATCGAGGAGCAGGAGCGCCCGCTGCGCGCCGGCGACTTCGTGTACACGCCGGCCGGCACGGCCCATGTGTTCGTCGGGGCTGGCGACGGCCCGTGCGCGGTGCTGATGGCCGGCACGCGCAAACCGTCGGAGGAGATCTTGTACCCGGTCAGCGAGATGGCGGCGCGCTACGGCGCCTCGGTCGAGCGCGGGACGGCCTCGCCGGAAGAGGCCTACGGCGGCTCCGGCGGCTCCTGGTCCAAGCCCGAGTACACGACGCTGGGCCCGGTGCTGTAGCGGCCAGACGCCGGCCACGAGCGACCTGAGTGCCGGCGGGCGGGCGTGCCGGCGAGCCCGGGCGGCGCGCCGTGGCACCGGCGCCGCCGGCGGCAGACTCCTTGACGCCGCCGCCGCTCCTCCTGTATGGTGAACATCGTTCACCGAAGCACACAGCGTTGACATGCGCCATCGGTGTTCACCATGAGCCGCGACGGTCCCTGTCGAGGAGGATCCCATGAGAGACGAGCTGCACCGGGCGCCTCGCCATCGTCATCATCACCACGAGGACATAGTCGAGCTGGTGATCACCCGGCGAGAGCGGCATCATCGTGAGACCCGCGACGAGATACTCGTGGCGGCGCGCGAAGTGCTGCTCGAGCGCGGCGCCGCCGACCTCAGCCTGCGCGAGATAGCGCGCCGCTCCGGCTTCAGCCCCGGCGCGCTCTACAAGTACTTCGACAGCAAAGACGACCTGGTCAAAGCGCTGGCCGACAACGCCATGGCGGCGCTGCTGCGCGAGTTCTCGCGCGCGTCGCCCGACCTGCCGCCGGACGAGCGCGCCCTCGAGATGGGCTTGGCCTACCTGGAGTTCGCGCGCCGCAACCCCGAGGATGTGGCGGTGATCACGCAGCACGAGTCGATGGTGCACGCTCTGCCGCCCTCGCCTGAGCACCGCCAGTTCGAGGAGATAGTCACCGGAGTCTTCCAGGAGGGCATCGCCAGCGGCATGTTCACCGCTGCCAACGAGCGGGACGCCGAGTACATGGCTTACGGCGCCTGGGCGCTGGTGCAAGGCCTGGCCACGTTCGAGCAGAATCAGCGCCCGCAGCTCTCGCAGCTGCTGCGCGCCAAGCAGCGGCAGCTCATGAACGTGTTTATCAACGGCCTGAAGAGTGACTGGTCGGACCCAAGAGCCCCGGAGCCCGGGTCACCGGTCACCTGATCGACCTGGAGGAAGTCTTGTTCGCCACCGATCGCAGAACCAAGCTCGTCACGCTGGGCACGATGTGCTTCGCCTTGTTCATGGTGATGCTCGACAGCACCGTCGTGAACCTCGCCCTGCCGACCATTCAGCGCAAGCTCGGGGCCAGCATCTCCGAGCTGCAGTGGATCGTCGACGCCTTCGTGCTGGCCCTGGCGAGCCTGCTGCTGACCGGCGGCACCCTGGGTGACATGTTCGGNNGGGGTCGGCGGCGCCATCATGCTGCCCAGCACGCTCTCGATCCTCACCAACACCTTCCCCGACCCCAAGGAGCGAGCGCAGGCCATAGGCATGTGGGCCGGTATCTCCGGCCTGGCGCTGGCCGTGGGTCCGCTCATCGGCGGCACCATGGTCGACAACCTCGGCTGGCAGAGCATCTTCTTCATCAACTTGCCGATCGGTGTGCTGGCGCTGGCACTAGCGTGGCGTTTCGTGCCCGAGTCGTCCGACCGCAGGGGTCGCAGCCTGGACCTGCTCGGTCAGGCGCTCGCCGTGGTGGGCCTGGCCTCGCTCACGTATGCCTTCATCGAGGCCAACACCTACGGCTGGGCCTCGGCGCGCATCACGTCGTGCTTCGTAGTCGCCGCCGTGACGCTCACGCTCTTCATCGTCGTCGAGCTGCGCGGCAGGAGCCCCATGCTGCAGCTCCAGTTCTTCCGCAACGCCACCTTCAGCGGCGCCAACCTGGTGGGCGTCATCGTCAGCTTCGCCTTCTTCGGCGTNNGTGCAGGGCTACTCGCCGACCCGGGCCGGTCTGCTGCAACTGCCGGCCACACTGGGCATCATGGCATCGGCGATCGTCTCCGGGCGCATCGTCGGGCGCATCGGTGCGCGGCTGCCGATAACCATCGGCCTGCTCATGACAGGCTTCGGGCTGCTCATGCTGACTGCGCTCGAGCCCACCACCGGGTACGTGTCGTTCTGGTACTGGCTGCTCCTGATCGGCCTCGGCAACGGCATGATCATGAGCCCGATGACCACGGCCGTCATGGGCACGGTGCCCAATGAACGTGCCGGCATGGCCTCGGCTACCTCCAACACGATGCGCCAGGTGGGCAGCGTGTTCGGCATCGCCGTGCTCGGCAACCTGGTGACGCGGCGCTTCACCGACCACCTGCTGACGGCGCTGCGCGGCTTGCGCCTGCCGCCGCAAGTGACCCACGGGGTGATGGCCTCGGCGGCTCAGGGGCGGCAGGTGACGCCGGCCAAGTTGCCGGCCGGCGTGGACCCTGCCGCCATCGGGCGCGCCATCGGCCTCTCGTTCACCTCGGGCCTGCACGTCGCCCTCTGGGTGAGCGGCATCATGCTTATCGTCGGCGCTCCCATAGCGGCGGCGACGATCCGCAAGACGGCGCCGCATCACGTGCGTGCGGCGGCGGCGGCCCGCGCCCAGAAGGTGGAGACGGAGGCACGGGCACGGGCGCTTTCTGGCAAGGAGGCACCATGAGCGAGAGCTGCGGAGAGACACCGTGAGCGAGAGCCGCGGAGAGGTGCGGCTGGGCGGCGGCGATGTCTGCTCAGCCAACCACGCCGGCTGGCTCTCGACGCCGCTGCGGCGCCTGTTGCACAACCCCGACCGGATTCTGAGAGGGCTGCTGCAGGCCGGTGACACGGCCGTGGACTTCGGCTGCGGGCCGGGGTTCTTCACCCTGCCCATGGCCAAGATGGTCGGCCCTGGTGGCAGGGTGGTGGCCGTGGACCTGCAGGCGGAGATGTTGGAGAGGCTGAAGGTGCGGGCAGAGCGCGCCGGCCTGGCCGCGCGCATCCGTCTGCACCAGTGCGCCGCCGACACCATCGGCGAAGTGGAGCCGGCGGACTTCGCCCTGGCCTTCTTCATGGTCCACGAGGTGCCCGATGCGGAGCACTTCCTGCGCGAGGCTCACGGCGCGCTCAAGGAGGGCGGCCGCTTGCTGCTGGTCGAGCCCAAGGGGCACGTGTCCGCCGAGGCGTATCGCAGGACCGAAGACGTGGCGAGCGGCCTCGGCCTGAAGCCGCTCTGCCGGCCGCGCGTCAGGGGCAGCCGGGCGACGCTCTTCGCGCGCGCCTAGGCGAGCACCTTCGAGAGGAAGAGCTTTGTGCGCTCTTCCTTCGGGCTTACCAGGACCTCGTTGGGCGGACCCTGCTCGACGATGACGCCGCCGTCGATGAGAGCCACGCCGTCGGCCACCTCTTTGGCGAAGCCGATCTCGTGGGTGACGACGACCATGGTCATGCCGCCCTTGGCGAGATCCTTCATCACGTCGAGCACCTCGCCGACGAGCTCCGGGTCGAGCGCCGAGGTGGGCTCGTCGAAGAGCATCAGCTTGGGTTTCATCGCCAGCGCCCTGGCCATGGCCACGCGCTGCTGCTGGCCACCGGAAAGCTGCGCGGGGTAGACGTCGAGCTTGTCGCGCAGGCCGACGCGCGTGAGCAACTCCTCCGCCTCGGTCTCGGCCCGCTTGTGCGGCACGTGCTGCACGTGGATCGGTGACTCCATCACGTTCTCGATGGCCGTCTTGTGCGGGAACAGGTTGAAGCGCTGGAAGACCATGCCGACAAGGGAGCGCTGCCGGGCGACGTCCCTGGACCTCATCTCGTGCAGGACGTCGCCCTTCTGTCGGTAGCCCATGAGCTCACCGGCTACCCATAGGCGGCCGGCGTTGATCTTCTCCAGGTGGTTGATGCAGCGCAGGAGCGTCGACTTGCCGCCGCCCGACGGCCCCAGCAGCACGAACGTCTGCTGCGGATAGACCTCGAGGTCGATGCCTTTGAGCACGTCGAGCCTGCCGAACGACTTCCAGACTTGTTCGGCCTTGACCATCGGCTGGCTCGTGTCGATGGTCTCCGAGAGCTCGGCGCCGACCGCGGCCAGACCGCCTGCGTTGCTAGACACGGCGGGCCTCCCGCTTCAGAGTCCGTTTCTCGGCCGCTTCTGTCTCTGCCTGTCCAAATCCCTTGCCGAAGTAGGCCTCAAGGTAGTACTGGCCGATGGTCAGGATGGTCGTCACGGTCAGGTACCAGATGCAGCCGACCACGAGCAGCGGCATGATCTGGAACGTCTGGTTGTACACGAGCTGGAGCTTGCCGAACATCTCGACGCCGCCACCGAGGACGGCGAGCAGCGAGGTGGTCTTGAGCATGCTGATGGTCTCGTTGCCCATCGTGGGGATGATGACGCGCATCGCCTGCGGCAGCACGATCCGGCGCATGGTCAGCGGCGGCGACATGCCGAGCGAGAGCGCGGCCTCTGACTGGCCGGCGTCGACGGAGATGATGCCGGCGCGCACCAGTTCGGCGGCGTAAGCCGCCTCGTTGAGCCCCAGCGCCAGGATGGCCACGACGATGAGGTGATTGACGAGCAGACCACTGTCGGTCGAGCCTGCGACCAAGCCGGTGAAGGGCAGCCCGAGATAGAACCTGCGATACAGCACGCCGATGTTGCCCCAGAGAATGATCTGCACGTACACCGGTGTGCCGCGGAAGAACCAGATGTACCCCTGCGACACGGCCGACAGGATCGGGTTCGCCGACAGGCGCATGATGGCGATCAGCGTACCGCCGATGACGCCGACGATCATGGCCAGGACGGTCAGTTCGATCGTCACCAGCACACCACGCAAGACCACGCCCTTGAACAGGTACTGGCCGATGACGCTCCAGCCGACGTTCGGGTTGCGGGCGAGCGAGAAGATCAGGCCCGCGACGAGAAAGGCGATGACCGCAGCCGCCAGCCAGCGCCCCCAGTGGCGCACCGGTATGGCCTTCATGGCG
>PMKX01000193.1 GCA_003158705.1 Actinomycetota bacterium | reverse complement strand
GTAGCGCGCGTTCTCGATGGCCGACGCCGCGACGTTGGCGAGGATCTCGAGCATCTGCAGGGTCGTTGCCGACGGCAGAAGACCATCCTCGGGGTTGTAGACGTCGAACAAACCCAGCATGTGCTCTTCGTGGTCGAGCAACGGCACGAAGAGCCCGTCTTCGGGGTGGAAGCACCCCGGCCCCGCGCACTCGAAGTCGCCCGAGGGGAAGTAGAAGAGCTCCTCCTCGGTCCACTCGTAGGTGGTGTGATCGACGAAGTAGCAGTTGCCGCGACGGAACTCGTCGCGGATGAGGCCCTCCACGACGTGCTGGGGGATGCTGCGGCCAAGGATGTCCTGGTTGTAGTCGGCGTCGCCGCCTACGGCTGCTTTGGCGACGTAGGCTTCCCTCTCGGTGTCGAGCAGGTAGATGGCGTTCTCGCGGAAGTCGAGCGTGGCACTCACGGCATCGGCGACCGTGGCCACCACCTTGTCGACGTCGAGCGTGGTGCGCACCTCGTCGCCCAAGGCAAGGATCGCCGAGAGGCGCTGCGAACGCTCCGTCTCGTGCGTCGCCGTCTGGCTGAGCTCGCTGACTCCGGAGTGTTCCTGCACATAGAGGAAGAAGAAGCCCGCGATGAGCGCCGCCACCAGCGCCGTCTCGAGGATGGTGACGACGAAGGTGTCGGGCCCTATGCCCGCCGTGCGCAGCAGCTCGATGGCCATCAAGGCGACCAGAAGCAGCACCGCCGCCGTGAGTGCCATCCAGGAACGACGATGAACTGCCAGCGCGCGGCGGTCGAGCACGATGACTCGGCCGGCCATGAAGAAAGCGGCCAGCGCGCCAGCCAAGTTGATGTACTGAAGTATCTCCACGACGGTGGGCCCCAGCGGTCCGCAGTCTGTGCGAGCGACTTTCGGTCAGGTCAGAAGCTTCTACGCCGGCGACCGAGACCCTGCCCGTGGCGGCCGCCGGCCGACTACTTCAGGATCCTGGCGCTCGACTCCTGGAAGCGCTCGACGCTGTTAATCGGGATGTCGAGCAGCCGGGCGATACGCGTCTTGGCCTCGATGGGGCTCGGGTCGGTGAAGCAGCTCGCCTCGACCTCGTAGATGCGCCCCAGGCGCAGCTCGCCGCGCAGTTCGTGCATGGCGACGTTGTCGGAAAGGTCTGCGGAGCTCACGCCTAGCCGCTGCGCCACATGGGCCTTCGCCTGTTTGAGCTTCATGCCTCGGGTCATCTGCAAACGGACTACCAGGTCTCCAGTCGTCCGCATCCCGCCCATGCCCGAGGCGACCGCGTGCGCCACCGCCATGCCGAAGATATCGCCGGTGCCCACCTACAAGCCGTCGAGCCTCAGAACGTCTACGCAGGCACGTGAGCAACGGGCGACGGCGTCGAGGGGCGTGTATGACGCCATGGGCACGCCGCCGACGCCCATGCCCACGTTCATGTGCACCGGTATCTCGGCCACCGCCATGCACGGCTTGACGAAGGTGAGCGCCCGGGCCATGTTCCAGGCCGTCGACTTGCCGGTGTTGACGTTCACGGCAGGTCCATACACGGTCGCGCCCGCCTTCTGGGCGACCTGCACTTGGCCTTCCGGCTTGAGGCCGGCCAGGCGCACGCCCTTGTACTCGAGCTGGCCGTGGGTGCCGAGCACGACCTCACCCGCCATGCCGACCTCGATGCCCAGGTCTGGGTGGCGGGCGCGCAGCGTCTCCACGGCCTTGAGCGCCGCCAGGAAGTCGGCGTCGCCGGCGGCGCCGCAGGTGTCGAAGTCGATGCCGTCGGCGCCCGCCTCCCACATGCCCTCGGCGACGTAGACCATGTCGGCCACGGCCATCTCGACGGCCTCTTCCTGGGCCGCCCGCGCCTCGTCGATGCGCATGGCCGGCAACAGCTCCGACCAGTTGCCCACCGGCCCGTCAGGCCGTGAATAGCGGCCCAGGTCCGGCTGAGCGCCGTAGTGCACGGGGATGGTCACCCTCTGCTGCGCTTCTTTCATCTGCTGCTGCTCGTAGGGGACCACCGTCTTGACGGCGCGGTAGGAGTAGTCGGCGTGGTAGAGCTCGCAGCTGTCGGCGCCGAAGAGCTGCTCCGTCTGGTAGAGAGCATCCACGCGGCCGCCTTGCTGCGGCACGCCGGTGCCGTCGTAGGTGAGCACGACCTCGTCGCCGATGTCCACGCTCGAGAAGCGCGCCGGCGAGGCGAAGATGTCGAAAAGGTGGTCGAGCTCGTCCGTGGCCAGCAGCGGCAACTTGGCCCTTTGGGCCGCCGTGGCCGTGCCGTCTTCCAAGTCTTGGCGGATCTCACTGGGCGTCATGCGCGCCAGCGATCCGTCGCCCATGCGTGTGGGGATCGTGCGTTCAGCCACTCCTGCCTCCGCTCGTCAGAGCCTTGCGTGCTTCTTGAAGCGCTCGACGCAGTTGATGGGGATGTCGAGCAGCTCGGCGATGTTGAACTTGGCCTCGATCATGCCCGCATCGTCGGGGTGCACCGAGGACGTGAAGGGCAGCGTGCCCAGGCCCTTCTCGAGCCGTATCTGCTCCATCGCCACGGGGTCCGAAAGGTCGCGCGTGGTGCACCCTAGCTTGCCGGCGACATACTGCTTGGCTTCCTTGAGACGCATCCTCCGGGTCATTTGCATACGTGCGACCAGATCTCCGGCCGCTCGCATTCCGCCCATGCCCGAAGCCTGCGTGTGAGCAGACTCCATGCCGAGGGGGTCGCCCGTACCCACCTAGTAGCCGTCGATCTTGAGGATCTCCACGAAGGCCTTGGAGGCCCGCGAGGTGGCGTCGGCGGGCGGGTAGACGCAGGTCGGCACGCCGCCGACGCCCATACCCACGTTGACGTGCACGGGGATCTCGGCNNATCTCCATGCAGGGCTTGATGAAGGTGATCGCCCGAGCGATGTTCCAGGCCGTCGACTTGCCGGTGTTGATGTTGACGGCCGGCCCGTAGATGCTGGCGCCGGCCTGCTGCACCATGCGCAGCTGATCCTTGGGCCACATGCCGGCCAAGCGCTCGCCGTCGAACTCTATCTGGCCGTGCATGCCGAGCACGAACTCGCTCGCCATGCCGATCTCGATGCCCAGCCACGGGTAGCGCTCACGCAACGCGCGACAGGCCCTGAGGCCAGCGAGGAAGTCGGCGTCTCCGGCGGCGCCGGTCGTGTCGAAGTCGATGCCGTCGGCGCCTGCGGCGACCATGTGATCGGCGACGAACGCGATGTCGTCCACAAGCATGTCGGCCGCCTGCAGCTGTGCGTCGCGCGCCTCTTGGATCTTGCCCTGCGGCAGCAGTTCGGACCAGTTGTCGAACGGCCCGTCCGGCTTGGAGTAGCGCCCCAGGTCGGGCATGGCGCCGTACTGCACGGGGTTGGTGCACAGCATCTGGGCGATCTTCATCGACTGGCCCTCGTGGGCGACGTTGGTCTTGGTCGCCTTGTAGGAGTAGTCGATCTGCCAGAGCTCGATGATGTCCACGCCCAAGACCTGTTCGTACGACTGCAGGTCCTGGACGCGGTTGCCGATGTGCTTGGTGCCCGAGCCGTCGTTGCTCATCACCACTTCGTCGCCGATGTCCACGGCGGCGAAGCGGGCCGGCGAAGCGTAGATGTCGAGCAGATGGTCGAGCTCGTCCTGGGTAAGCTCGGGGACCTTGGCCTTCTGAGCGGCTACGCGCGTGCCCTCTTCCAGGTCCGCCTTGAGCTCAGAGCGGGTCATCTCGACGAGACTGCCGTCGCCCATGCGGGTCGGTATCTTCGCTTCCACGTGTATCACCTCCATGGCTTGGTCCGGATCGATCGCCAGCGGGCGATCAGGGAGGCCCGAACCCCGCCACAAAGAGGCAGGTGAGTCGCCCGCGGACGGCACAGACCTCGCGCAGAATACTATCGTCCGGCGCCGAGGGCCGCCAGCGTGTGACTGGGAGCCGTCGGCGTCTCAGGCAAGCAGCGCCCTGGCCGTCTCCACGGCCAGGGCGGCGTTGGCACCGTAGCCGTCGGCGCCGACCTCGTCACAGTAGGCCTGGGTCACCGGGGCGCCGCCGATCATCACCTTGACCTTGTCGCGCAGGCCGGCGGCGCTCAGCGCAGCGATCGTCTCGGGCATGTGCGGCAACGTGGTGGTCAACAGGGCGCTCATGCCCAGGACCTGCGCGTCGTGCTCTTTGACGGCGGCCACGAACTGCGCGCTGGTGACCCCAGTGCCCAAGTTGACCACAACAAAACCGGCTCCCTGCAGCAGCATGGCCACCAGGTTCTTGCCGATGTCGTGCAGGTCGCCCTCAACGGTACCGATGACCACGGTGCCCAGGCTGCCACTGTCGCCTGAGGCCAGGTGCGGCTTGAGGAGCTCCAGGGCGGCCTGCATGGTGCGCGCGCTGAGCAAGACCTCAGGGATGAAGCACTCGCCGCTACGCATGCGTTGACCGACGACCTCCATGCCCGGCAGGAGGCCGCCGTCGAGGATCTCGCGAGCCGAGCGGCCGGCGTCGAGCAGCTCTCGCGTCAAACGTTCGACGCCGGCGCCGTCGCCGGCGATCAGTGACTCTTTGAGTTGGTCGTATGGGTCTGCCACGTCTTCTCCCCTTGGGTCAGGCGACGCCACGCTCGCGGTCCGCCGCTTCGACGACCGCGTGCACGCGCTTGGCGATGTCGTCCGGCAGCGGTTCCGGCTTGTGCGTCTCGATGATCTCGCGCGCTTTCTGGGCGGCACGGGTGTAGAGGTCCGTGGCACCGGCGGCCTGCCACTCCTCGCGCACGCGACGGTCGAGCAGCTGGGGCTGGCTCTGCTGGCGCATGTACATGAGGGTCGAGTCCAAGCTGAGGAAGTCGCCGAAAGGACCCACTTTGTGGATCTCGTCCACCAACAGGTGCTCGTCATCGACTTGGATGCCGGCCACCACGTGCTTGATCATGCGCGCGAACTCGTTGTCCATGACGAGCTGTGCGTAGTCGAAGGTGACGCCCGATTCGATCATCCCCGAACCGTAGATCTGCGAGGCACCTGCCAGCGCAGCCATCAGGCCGGTGAGGGTCTTCTCGTGACCGCTCTGGGCGTCACCGAGTTTGCTGTCTGCCTACGCACCGGCGATGTACGAGGGCAGCCGATACTGGCGCGCGATCTGGGCGGCGCCGGCGCTGATGAGCGCCAGCTCGGGACAGCCGACGGAGGCCGACGCCAGGCGCAGGTCCATGGCCGTGGTCGAGCTGCCGTAGAAGCAGGGTGCGCCACGCTCGGCGAGCTGCGCCAGCGTGATGCCGGCCAGTACCTCGGCGTTGTGGGTGACCATGGTGCCCGCCAGGGTGACCGGCGAGGAGCCGCCGGCCATGGCCATGGAAAGGATCGTGTCGCTGATGCCGGCCCTGGCCGCAGTGATGATTACCTCGGTCGCGTCGCGCGGCAGCTTGAGCGGACTGACCGGGCACACACCCATGCCGATGATGGGCCGCTCGTGCAACTCGTCCTCGCCGCCGACGACGATGGCCGCCATCTCGATGAGCTTGCGGGCGTCGTAGCCCGAGATAGCCTCGGTGCCCACCGGCTTGGTCGTGTTGGCCAAGGCCGCCTCGGCGTTGTGCAGACAGGCGGTCTCGGTGGGCACGTCGGCGGCCCCCACAGCCGACTCGTAGGTGCCCATCTCGCTCAAGTAGTCGACCAGTCGGGCGATGTCGCCCACGTCCTTGATGGTCGGCTGGCGGTACTCGCCCGTGTAGGGGTCGATGACCATGATGCCTTCGTCAAAGTTGCAGAAATCGACGCGGCCGGGCTGGCTCACGATGTCGTTCTTGGGGTCGCGGCCGTAGCAGACAACGCTGGCTGGAGCCGACTTGATGGCGTCCTCGACCACATAGGGAGGGATGCGCACCATGCGCGTCTCGCGGTCCACGTCGCAACCGCCGTCGCTGAAGATGTCGAGCGCCTCGTCGTCCTCGACGAAGACACCTGTCTGCTGCAGAACCTCGAGGCTGCCGAGGTGGATGTCGTCGATCTCGTCGTCGGTGAAGACGTCGAGGCGCAGACCACCGCTCCGTCTTCGGCCGGCGTGCAGGTTACGCTTCACGAAGGAACCTCCTCCTCACGCGGATCGGGTCGTTCTCTCTGCGACGGCATGCCGCCGGAGAGCGCCTGTACATGTCTGGAGCCGGCGGGCGGAATCGAACCGTCGACCTGCTGTTTACAAGACAGCTGCTCTGCCAACTGAGCTACGCCGGCTTGCGCCCTAGTGTAGCCCATTCTCATCGCTTGAGCGTGAGCAGCGGCGTCGCCTTACCCGGCCAGGCCCGTCAGCGTGCGGAACCGGCCGACGCAGTTGATGGGCACCTCGAGCAGCTCGGCGATGCGGAACTTGGCCTCCATGGCCAGCGGTTCCGCCGGGTAGGTGCTCTCGGAGTCGTAGAACCGGCCCAGGCCGAGCTGGCCACGCACCTCGTACATGACGCCTGAGTCGCACAGGTCGAGCACCGAAACGCCGAGCTTGCCGGCCACGTAGTTCTTGGCTTCCGGCAAGCGCATACCTCGGGTGATCTGCATGCGGGCCACCAGGTCTCCAGCGGTCCGCATCCCGCCCATCCCCGAAGCATGCGCGTGCGCCGACGCCATGCCATGGGAGTCGCCGGCGCCCACCTACAAACCGTCCAGGCGCAGGATGTCGACCAGAGCGCGCGACGACCGCGAGACGGCATCGGCCGGCGGCCACGGGGCCATCGGCGTGCCGCCGACACCCATGCCGACGTTCATGTGGACCGGGATCTCGGCCTCCTGCACGCATGGCTTCACGATCGTGATGGCGCGCGCTACGTTCCAGGCACCCGACTTTCCCGTGTTGACGTTCACGGCCGGGCCGAAGATGGTGGCGCCGGCCTTGGCCGCCAGCTTCATCTGCTCGCGCGGCCACAAACCGGCCAAGCGCACGCCCTCGTATTCGAGGTTGCCGTGCATGCCGAGCACGAACTCGCTCGCCATGCCGATCTGGATGCCGGCGTCCGGATGCCGGCCGCGCACGGCCTCTATGGCCCTGAGCGCCGCCAGGAAGTCGGCATCGCCTGCGGCGCCGGCGGTGTCGAAGTCGACGCCGTCGGCGCCGGCCTCGAGCATGCCGTCGCAGACGTAGACCATGTCGGCGACCGCATGCTCCACCGCCTCCTCTTGCGCCGCGCGTGCCTCGTCGATCTTGCCCAAGGGCATGAGGGTGGACCAGTTAGGCACCGGCCCGTCCGGCTGCGTGTAGCGGCCCAAGTCCGGCATGGCGCCGTAGTTGAGCGGCACGGTGACGTTGGCCTGTGCCTGCCGCATCACACCCTGCTCATAGGGGACCACCGTCTTCACGGCCTTGAACGAGTAGTCGGGGTGGTAGAGCTCGACGCTGTCGGCACCGAGATGCTGCTCGTAGAGCTGCAGGTCGTGGATACGCGTGCCGATGTGCTGGCTGCCGACGCCGTCGTAGGTAAGAACGACCTCGTCGCCGATGTCGACGCCCGTGAAACGGGAGGCGGAGGCGAAGATCTCGAGCAGGTGGCCGAGCTCAGCCTCGTCGAGCGGCGGCACCTTGGCCCGCTCGGCCGCCACGCGCGTGCCCTCTTCGATGTCGGCACGGATCTCACCGGCGGTCATCCACGTCAGCGAGCCGTCGCCCATGCGTGTCGGGATCTTCTTGTTCTCCACGACGACCCCTATCTGGTTGGTGAGTTGCGGTCACTTTGAGCCTACCGCGCGGCCGCGAACATGTCAGCCAGAGATACTTCGGCAAACTTGGGCACACGAAGCCAACGAAGTGAGCCCGCCAGGGCCGAGCATGTGTGAGAGGACCCGATTCAGGGCGCGGTTAGCCCGGGGCCGGGGCGAACCATGAAGAAGATAGGAGGCGCCAGCTTGGTACTGCTGGCTGCACGCGCTTCTCTGGGAGGGAAGTCGCGTAACGGCACTGTATCGCCCGCGTAGGTAGAGGGTGTTAACCGACCATTAAGTAGTGTGAAGACGGCAGGCCACATCGCCTGCGCCAGGGCGTCTGGCCGCGCTAGTCTAGGACGACTTGCTCTCGGCGGCGGCNNGAGCCGGGCTCCTCGCCGGCGACGACGTAGCCGGTCGCGCGGCTCACCGACTCGCCGACCTTGCCGCCGAGCTCCTTGATGCGCGCCGCAGCCTGCGGCCGCGAGAGCGACGCCAGCCTGCCCGTGAGCACGAACGTCTTGCCGGAGAGCGGGCCGGCGGGGCGCTGCGGCGCCTCCTCGGCCAAGTACAATCCGTGTTCCCTGAGCTTGGCCAGGGTCTGCTGGTTGCGCGCCTCGTCGAAGTACTGGCGCAGCGCCCCGGAGACCGCCGGGCCGAGGCCCGGCACGGCGGCGACCTCCTCCCCCGTCGCCGCTTGCAGAGCGCCAAGCGATGGGAAGTGCTCTACCAGAAGCTGGGCCGTGACGTCGCCGACGTGGCGGATGCCGAGCGCGAACACGACGCGGGCGAACGGCTGCCGCTTTGACGCGGCGATAGCCGCCAGCACGTTGTCGGCCAGCTTGCTGGGCACGACGATGTCCCGGCCGTCCGGCCCGCGGTCTTTGCGGCCGAACAAGCTCACGGCGACGAGGGCGCTCAGCGTGAGCGAGTAGAGGTCGGCAACGTTAGCGATGAGGCCGGCCTCGTGGAGTGCGGCCACGACCTCGTCGCCGACGCCCTCGATGTCCATCGCCCCGCGGCTGACGAAGTGCCTGATGCTCTCCACGATCTGCGCTGGACAGGAGTGGTTGGGGCAGCGCACGGCCACCTCGTCCTCCTCGCGCACCACGCGCGAGGCGCAGGCCGGACACGTCTCGGGCATCTGCCAGACTGGCCGCGACTCGTGGGCAGACGCCGTTTCGTCGCCCTGCTCGTGGATGACGGGGCCCACCACCTGCGGGATCACGTCGCCGGCCCTCTGAACGATCACCAGGTCGCCGACACGGATGTCCTTGCGGCGCACGTCGTCCTGGTTGTGCAGGGTGGCACGCTCTACCGTGACGCCGGCCACCTCCACCGGCTCGAGCACCGCGAACGGCGTCAGCACCCCGGTCCGGCCCACGCTCACCTCGATGGCATGCAGCCTGGTCGTGGCCGTGGTGGGCGCGAACTTGAAGGCGATCGCCCAGCGCGGGTCGTGGGCGACCTCGCCCAAGGTGCGCTGGAGCTGGTACTGGTCCACCTTGACGACCACGCCGTCGATGTCGTAGTCGAGCGTAGCGCGTCGGTCCGCCCAGGCGCGGCACACCTCGGCCACCTCAGCGATGGAGTCGTGTCGGGCCGAGGCAGGGTTGACGCGTAGGCCGCGCTCGTGCATCCAGGCGAGGGCCTGCCAGTGGCTCGTCAGGTCGAGCCCCTCACTATGGCCGATCGCGTAGCACCACATGCTGAGCGGCCGCGCCGCGGCCACGGCCGGGTCGAGCTGACGGATGGACCCCGCGGCGGCGTTGCGCGGGTTGGCGAAGGTCGAGAGGCCCTCGGCAGCACGACTCTCGTTGAGTCGTTCGAACGCCGCCCGCGGCAAGTAGACCTCGCCGCGCACCTCCACGACCGGCGGCGGCGCCCCCCGGAGCCGCAGCGGCAGAGCGTGCACGGTGCGCAGGTTGTTGGTCACGTCCTCGCCCACCTCCCCGTTGCCGCGCGTAGCGCCGCCCACGAAGACGCCATCGCGATAGGTGAGCGAGATGGCCAGGCCGTCGATCTTGGGCTCGGTGACGAACGTGAGAGGCACGTCGCTGAACCCGTTCGCCTCCAGCAGCCGGCGGTTGCGCCGGTCCCAGGCGAGCAGCTCCTCCTCGTCGCGGGCATTGGCCAGCGAGAGCATGGGCTGCATGTGGCGCACCTGCTCGAACTTCTCCAGCGGCTCACCGCCCACACGTTGTGTGGGCGAATCGGCCGCGCGCAGCTCCGGGAAACGCTGCTCGAGCTCCTGCAGCTCGGCGAACAAGCGGTCGTAGTCGGCATCGCTGATCTCAGGCTGGTCGAGCACGTAGTACAGCTGAGCATGGTGCTCGACCTCGCCGCGCAGCGCTACCGCCCGCCGGCGGACCTCGTCGGGCACACTCATGGCTCCACCTCCGCGAGCGCTTGGCCGTGCACACACAAGGACACGATCTGCTGAGGCGCGGCCAGCACGTAGTCGGGCCGCGCCGTCAGCAGGTCCTCCTTGCTGAAGATACCCCAGAGCACGGCCGCCGTCGCCAGCCCCGCGGCCGCGCCGGCGCGGATGTCGACCGGGCTGTCGCCGATGTAGATGCCATGCCCGCCGCCCAACCGCTGCACGCAGAGCTGCACCGGCACCGGCGACGGTTTGTGCTCGGTCGTGTCCCCGGCGGTGACGATGGCCTCGAAGAGGTGCCCGATGCCGATGGCCTTGAAGGCCATCTGGGTGGTGTCGGCGCTCTTGGACGTGACTATGCCCAAGCGGCGACCGGCCGTCTTGAGGCTCTCGAGCACCGCCTGCATGCCTTCGTACGAGCGGATGAGCTCGTCGTGGCGGCGGTGGTTGTACTCGCGGTAGACGTCGTAGAGCTCATCTGCATGCTCGGGCGAAAGAGCCTGCATCTGCAGCATGAGCGGCTGGCCGACACCGGCCAGCATGACGCTTTCGGGCAGCTCGCTACCGAGTACCTTCTTGACCGTGTAGCGGAACGAGTCGCGCATGAGCTCGACCGTGTCCACCACGGTGCCGTCGAGATCGAAGACGACCGGGTCGAAACCGGCTGCGCGGCCTCTGTCAGGAATGCTCGTCACCACCTGCCGACTCCAAGAGCGGCGGCGCCGGAAGCTCCTCGAGCCGCCAGTCCGACAGCGCCGCCAGCGCCGCCTCATCGACCAAGTCCATACGTAGGGGCGTGACCGCCACGTAGCCGTCGGCCACGACTTCCAGGTCGGTCGGCAGCGAGGACGGACTCGGTGGCCGCGCGCAGACGATGCGGAACTCGCTGCGACCGCCGTCCTCGCCGGCGACGAAGATGCGATCGTGGCAGCTGGCTCCGCCGAGACTGGCGAGGCGCACGCCGCGCATCGCCGCCGGCGGCCGGTCGGGCAGGTTGACGTTCACGATCGTCTGGGGCGGCAGCCCGCGTTCAAGCGCCAGGGCGATGATGCTGCGCAGCAGCCCCTCCGCCTCATCGAGATGCCCGGGGTTGCCGCTCTCGACCGACACGGCCACGGCAGGCACACCGCGCAGCGCCGCCTCGAGTGCCGCGCCCACAGTGCCGGAGTAGGTGACGTCGTCGCCCATGTTGCCGCCCAGGTTGACGCCGGCCACGACCCAGGCCGGCGCCGGCGCCCGCAGGCCCAGCATGGCGAGGCGCACACAGTCGACCGGCGTGCCGTCGACCGCATATCCCTCGAAGCTGCCGCCGAAGCGCGTGGGCCTGGCGCGCAGGGCGCGGCCGACGGTCATACCCCGCGCGACTGCACTCTGGTTGTCGCCGGGTGCATAGGTCACGACCTCACCCAAGGGATCCAGAACGCGCCGCAACAATGCCAGCCCGGGCGACTGGATGCCGTCGTCGTTGGTGAGCAGGATGCAGGTCATGTGGGCGCCATTCTACTGTACGGCGCGTCCGCCGGTCGCCGCACCGCACGTCCGGCGACCGGCGCACAGGGCATCCTTGCGCCGCCGCGCCGCAGCACTGCCCGCACGCCGCACCTGCCCGCTCTGCCAGAGCCTCGCACGGCAGGATTGCCAAGACTGCCGTCGTAAGAGGAGGAGCAAGCCAAAGGAAGGCACGGTGAGCCAGCCCGACTTTCCGCATCCCGACGCCCGCCCGCGTCGCTTCACCGTCCGCCGCTCCGTCGCCCTCGGCGGCGTGCTCCTGTTGGTCACGGCGATCGTCTTCGCCACGGGCACCGCTTACCTGTGGCCGCTGTACATCTTCCCGCTCATCCTGGCGGCGGTCTTCTTCTTCGAGCTCGGCAGCTTGGTCGTGAGCCTCTGGTTGGGTGCTTTCTTTGCCCTCTACTACTCCGTGCACAGCGCCCCGTCGAGCGCCGACCTGCGGCGGGCTCTGCTCGACGTGGCACTCGCAGCGCTGGCCGGCCTGCTTCTCGGCCGCGTGCAGCGCAATCATCACCGCCTGCAGACCTTGCTCGCCGCCAGTTCGCTCAGCGACCGCCTCACCGGCCTGTACAACTACGGCACCTTCGTCGACTACCTGCACAACGAGGTCACCAAGACCGAGCGGTACGGCGGCGAGCTCACCATGATCATGTTCGACATCGACCACTTCAAGGAGTTCAACGACCGCCACGGCCACGAGGTGGGCAACGAGCTGCTGCGCCGGGTGGGTGCCGCGCTGCGTGGCATGGTGCGTGAGGCCGACATGGCGGCGCGCTACGGCGGCGAGGAGTTCGCCTTGCTCATCCGTGGCGACGAGAGCCACGGCTACGAGCTCGCCGAGCGGGTGCGGCGTGCCATCGAGGCGCTCAGGGTGCCGGTGCGCGACGACGCCGAGGTCTTTGCCACGGTAAGCGCCGGGGTGGCCAGCTACCCGACCGCGGCACGCGACGAGACGGAGCTCATCGAGCGCTCAGACGCGGCGCTGTACGAGTCCAAGCGCCGCGGCCGCAACCGCGTGACCGTCTTCGACGGCTCACGGGAAGGCGGTCTCGAGACATCCATCAGCGCCTGAGCGGCGCTCGGCCAACGGACCGGCGGCGGCGGAGCGCAGGCCCGCGGGCCTGCGCTAGCTCGTAGGCTTCTTCGTCGCCGGCTTGTCGCCGTTGCCGTTGCCGGCGGCCGGCTTGTCCGCCTTGACGCTCTCGGTGCTCGAAGCCGAGTCCTTGCCGTCGCCTTGTGCTTCCTTGGCGGACGCTCGGAACGACTTTGAGCGAGCGTAGTCGGTGGTGTAGAAGCCGGA
>PMKX01000033.1 GCA_003158705.1 Actinomycetota bacterium | reverse complement strand
GCCATGCCGACGCCGGCCACGCCCTCGCCGGCGATCCTCGCGCGCTTCCCCGGCGCCGTGTTCCCGGTGGTCGGCAACTACTACTACACAGACGACTGGCACGCGCCGCGCGTCGGCCACTTGCACATGGGCATCGACATCGTCGCCGCCTACGGCACGCCGGTCGTTGCGGTCATGGACGGACACATCTCCAGTATGGCCAGCGGCGGCGCCGGCGGCATCGACTTGTTCCTCACCACGGCGCGCGGCGACTCGTTCCTCTACTGCCACTTCAGCAGCTATGCCTACGGCCTGCACGTGGGCCAGAAGGTCAAGGCCGGCCAAGTGATCGCCTACGTGGGTGCCACCGGCGACGCTACCGGACCCCATCTTCACTTCGAGATCCATCCTGGCGGCGGCGCGGCTATCAACCCGTTCCCCTATCTGGAGCTGTGGCGGTCCCAGTCGTTGGCCGCAGCAGCCACAGCCGGCTCTACCACCCTGACGCCGCTCGCACCGCTAGCGCCTCTGGCATCGCTCACACGTGGGCTCGCGGCGCTTGCCAGCCAGTCCAACGCGAGTCCGGCGCCCACGCTCACCGACGTGCACCCGCACCAGAGTGGCGACGCCGGCGGCCCCGACCCGGTCAGCAACGTGCCGCTGGTGGTCATCACCGCCATCGGCACCGCCGTTCTCAAGCGCCTGCAGTGGGGCGGACGGCTGCTCTAGGACCGCCCAAGCCTTCGGGCGAGCGGGGCAGCAGTGGAATGGAGCGGATGACGGGACTCGAACCCGCGGTCTTCAGCTTGGGAAGCTGACGCGTTACCAGCTACGCTACATCCGCCCGGATCTGGCCAATTACACCATGCGGCATACGAGGGCGCAACGACGCCCGCAGCCTCAGCTAGAGGGCAGGAAGAGGCCCGGCTCGAAATCGCCGTCCAGCCGCCGGGCAACGGCGGCGACCAGTAGTGCCGCCGCCTCCACGTCGGCGCCGTCGGCCACCTCGGTGGGCGAGTGCATGTAGCGCGTCGGTATGCCCAGGCACAGTGTGGCGCCCCGGCCGGCCGCCATGAGCTCGTCGGCGTCGGTCATGGTCTCGCCGGGGCAGGCCTTGATCTGCACGGCGATACTTTCGGCCTTGGCGACCTCGACGACATACTTGAGCAGCTTCTCGTTGCTGCCGGCACCACGGAGAAGCACCGGCCCGGCGCCGAGATTGACCTCGCCGCCGAGCTTGCGCGCGTCGGCCGCCGGCGTGTCGCTGGCAAAGTCGCCGTCGACAACGATCGCCACGTCGGGCTGCAGCCGATAGCTCTGCGCCTTGGCGCCCATGAAGGTGGTCTCCTCGTGCACGGTCGAGATGGCCGTGAAGCGACTCGCACCACCGTTGGCCGCGTAGTGCTTGAGCGCTTGGAAGGCGGCATAGACGCCCACGCGATTGTCGAGAGCCAGCGTGGCGAAGCGGCCCGGCGAGAGCTCGATGAACTGCGGCGTGAACGTGACCGAGTCACCGATAGCGACGCGCTCGAGAGCTCCGTCGCGCGTGCCGGCGCCGATGTCGATGAACTGCTCGTTCAGCTCCGGCGCCTTGCCGCGCTCAGCCTCGGGGATTATGTGCGTCGGCCGGCGGCCGATCACCCCCGTGACGGGACCATTGGCGGTGGCGATGACGATGCTGCGACCGGGCAGAAGCTGCGGGTCGACGCCGCCGATCTTGTCGAAGTACACGTAGCCGTGCTCGTCCACGTAGGTGACGATGAGGCCGATCTGGTCCGCGTGGCCGACGGCGACGATGTGCGGCGTCGCCGTGGGGTTGAGATCGGCCCAGAGGTTGCCCAGCGGGTCGCTCTCAGCCACCACCAGGTCGTGCACGTGCTGCCGCACCACAGTCTGCACGGGACCCTCGAAGCCGCTGGGTCCGGGCGCCAGGCAGAGAGAACGCAGAAACTCGACGTCGACGGCCATGCGCACACCTCCAGAGCTCGGGTCGGCGCATTCTACCAGAATCCTTGCGCCCCGGCCTTGCGGCCACTCCGCCGACGGCGTTTGGCCGCACGCGAATCGGGTACTTGCCTTTACATACTAGGCGCGCTCGCAGACCTCTGCGTCTTGCCGCGCCATCCCCAAGGAGGCGTCATGGATGAGCTGCAGCCCAAATGGTTACGCAGCACCAAGGGAGTGCCCTTCACCGGCATCGGCTCCTTGGAGGCCGACATATTGGCCATCGTCTGGGAGAGCGACCGCGTGACGGTGCGCGATGTGTATGAGACCTTGCGCAGCCGGCGCAAGATCGCCTACACGACGGTCATGACGGTGATGAACAACCTGGTCAAGAAGCATCTGCTCAACCAGGACAAGAGCAACATCGCCTACGTTTACACGCCGGCCATCTCCGGCCACGAGGTCGCCTACACGATCCTCGACAGCGTCGTGCAGCGCTTGCTCGCTGGCCGGCCGAACCTGGCCGTCTCCCATATGCTCGGCCTGGAGCCGGAGCTCACACCGGAGCAGCTGGAAGAGCTCCGGCGCATCGCCCACCAGCGCTTCAGCGTCTGATCTGACTCACATCGCCGGACCTGGCGGCGGAGCGCGCCGCTCTACATCTGCTCCGGCGCGCTCACCCCGAGCAGCCGCAAGCCCGAAGCCAGGACGGCCTTGGCGGCTCGGCACAAGCCCACCCGAAAAGCAGCCACGGCCGCGTCGTCGTCCAGCACGCGGCACTGCTTGTAGAAGACGTGGAACTCGGCCGCCAGCTCACCAAGGTAGTTGTGCAGCCTGTGCGGCCCCCGGCGCTCGACCGCATCGCTGATGACGAGCGGGAAGCGCGCCAGCGCTAGCAGCAGGGCGCGCTCGGCCGGCTCTGCCTCGTAGGCCGGCAGCACGGTTGCCGACGCCGAGTGCGAGTCGTCGCTCAGGTTCCTGAGGATGCTGGCGATGCGCGCGTGGGCGTACTGCACGTAGTACACCGGATTCTTGTTCGACTGCTCTACGGCCAGGTCAAGATCGATGTCGAGGGTCGAGTCGTGGCTGCGCCCGACCATGAAGAAGCGCGTGGCGTCGACGCCGATCGCCTCCACCAGGTCGTCCACCGTGACGATGTCGCCGCGGCGCTTGGACATTCGCTTGGCCGCACCACTCTCCATGAGGTTCACGAGCTGCCCGATGATGAGCTCCAGCTTGTCGGGGTCGTGTGGCGGCAGAGCCGTGAAAGCAGCTCTCATCCGCGGCACGTAGCCGTGGTGGTCGGCGCCCCAGATGTCGATGAGATGGTCGAAGCCGCGGTCGAGCTTGTCACGGTGATAGGCGATGTCGGAGAGGAAGTAGGTGGGCTCGCCTGTCTGCCTAATGAGCACGCGGTCCTTGTCGTCGCCGTACCTGGTGGTGCACAGCCACACGGCGCCTTCGCTCTCGCGCAGCTCGTCCTCGGCGTCCATCTCGGCCAGGGCCTTGCCCACCTCCCCACGAAAGCCGCGGTGCTCGCCTGGGCCGTCGTAGAGCGTCGCCTCGCTCTTCCACACGTCGAAAGGCACACGCAGGCGCTCCAGCGTGGCGCGAAAGAGGGCCAGCACGGCGTCGCAGCCGCGGCTCTTGAGCTCGTCGACCACCGCGCGCGGCACGGCGGCGACGTCGGGCGCAGCTGCCGCCAAGGCCGCGTGCCAGCGGTCGCCCGCCTCGGCCAGCAAGCGGTCGGCGATCTCGAGCAGGTACTCGCCCTGATAGCCGTCCTCGGCCACGGGCATCTCGATGCCCAGGCGCTGGGCGCAACGGGCCGCCAGAGATTGGCCGAACTTGAGCATCTGCGTGCCGTAGTCGTTGATGTAGAACTCGCGGGTGACGTCGTGACCGGCGAAGGCGAAGATGCGACAGAGGGCATCGCCCATGGCCGCGTAGCGAGCGTGGCCCACGTGCAGGGGGCCTGTCGGGTTCACGCTCACGAACTCGATGTTGACGCGCTGCCGTGCGGCAGCCGCGAGGACGCCGCGACCGTAGTCCTCGCCGGCGTCGAGCATGCTCTGCAGGGCGCCGCGATACCAGTCGGGCGCCAGAAACAGGTTGAGGAACCCCGGACCGGCGACCTCGTAGCTACGGCAGACGCCGGCTCCGGGTCCGGCCAGCCACCGGCGCCCTAGCTCTGCGGCGAACTCGCGCGGCCGGCCACCCTTGCCGCTCGCGACCAGGGCCGCGTTGGTGGAGACATCGCCGTGCTCGGGGTGCGCCGAGATGGTCAACTCGGCCGGCGGCGCACTCCCGGCGCCAGGCTGCTCACCGAGTTGGTCTGTGCGTAGAGCTGCCAGGGTCTCGCTGAGAGAGGCCGCGAGTCCGCCGAGGTCGTAGAGTCCGCTCATCTGCTCCTCGTGGTCGTTTGCGGCTGCGCCGGCAAGCCTACCACTCCGTCGCCTGGAGGTGACTCACGAGGAAGGATGGACGCCCGCGGCGACGTTGTCGCCGTGGGCTCAGCGCGGGCTGCCGGCTAGGAAGAGGGCGGCGTGGAGTAGAAGGCGAACTTGCCCTTGCCGGTGGTGCGGGCGGTGAACATCGTGGTGGCCGCCTTGGCGACCAGCTCCTCGACCGTGTTGCCGTCGTCGGGGAAGATGCTCACGCCGGCGGCGGCCGTGAGCACGAACTCGCGGTCGTCCACCTGCACGCTGAGCTCGTGCATGGAGCCGAGCACGCGCACCAGGGCGCTGTCGGCTTGCTGCTCGGCCGTCTCGGGCAGCACCAGCAGGAACTCGTCGGCGCCGTAGCGGCAGACGAGGTCGGCGCCGCGCAGCTGCGCCGTGAGAGCCGCGGCCCAGTGGCGGAGGATCTCGTCCCCGGCCTCCCGGCCGGCCTCTTGGTTGACCTTCTGGAAGTCGTCGAGGTCGAGCATGACGAAGGTGATGTGGCGTCCGTAGCGCCCTGCGCGGGCGATCTCGGCGGCCACGTGCTCGCGCAGGTGGCGGAAGTTGTACAGCCCTGTCAGCGGGTCGCGCGTCTCCTGGGCACGGCGCTCGGCGATGAGATTGAGGTTGTCCAGAGCGACCTCCGACTGCTGGGCGATGACGCCCAGGAGGCGGCGTTGAGCCTCCGGGTGATAACCGTCCTCGCGGTAGAGGTAGCCGGCCGCCTCGCTGGCGTAGCCCTCGAACTGACAGACCGTATCGCCAAGCCCCCAGCACATGGTCTCTTTGGTGAGCACCTCGGTGCCGGTGATGCCCTCGAGAGCGCCGTCGACGAGCCCCCGCTCGAAGTCGCAGAGCGGCGAGCCGACTGCCGGCAGGCCGTAGCAGGTAAGGCAGTGCTGGAGCTTGACGAGCACACGCTCTTCGTCGATCTCGACTTCGAGATCGCCGAGGTGCATCTCGTGGAACCAGTCCTTGAGCGCCTGGATGGAAGAGAGCTTCAGGGCCACGCTGAACCGCTTGGCCGCCAGATAGATGGTGGGACCGGCGTTCTCGCCCAGCACCTCGGGCAGGACGGCAAGCTGCAGCATGCGGAAGAGCGCCGGCGAAGCTACCAGGTCGTGCTGGGGGGCGGCCGCGAGCTGGGCAAGCGTCGGCCACGAGCGCGGCTCCTCGGCGGCCGTGAGGGCCAAGAGGTTGCTCAGCGTATGCATGAAGACCGAAGCCAGCGACAGCTCTTCCTTGGAGCGTACCGCCATAAGAATATGCTAACCCCCCGGCTCCACCTCCCGGAAGAGAGTGGAGTCCACCAGATTGCCCGTCGGTCCTGACTCGCCTGACCTTTCAGGCTGCGAAAACCTTGCTCAGGACTGACTATACTATAGGGCAGGCACGGAGCCGGCGAAACAGGCATGGCTTGCAGACGGCCCGTAAGCGTTGCCTGACGTGTCGACGATGACGAGCCTGCGAGAAGCCGCCGGCGTGCCCAGACCAGAAGGAGTGTCGTGGCCAGGTTACGGGAGCAGAAGAAGGTCTTGCGCAAGTTCGTTCTCGCCGGCCGCGACAGCCTGAGCCCGGCCGAAAGAGCCGCGGGCAGTGCCGCCATTCTCGCCCGCTTCACCGCCCTGCCCGAGGTGGCGGCCGCCGGGAGCATCTTCTGCTTTGCCGCCTTCGGCAGCGAGGTCGAAACGGTGCCGCTCATGCGCTGGGTGCTCGCCAGCCACAAAGCTCTGGGCGTGCCGCTCATCGTCGGCCCCGGACAGATGGAGTCGCGGCAGGTGACCGACCCGGACCGTGATCTGGCGCCCGGGAACTGGCAGATCCCCGAACCCGACAAAGACCTGCCNNAGCCGCATCGGCTACGGCGGCGGCTTCTACGACGCGTATCTCGAGCGCGCCTCACAGGCGTGGCGCGTGGCGGTAGCCTACGACGTGCAGATCCTGAACCGCCTGCCGCAATCGGGCCACGACCTGCCGATGGACGTCATCGTCACCGAGACTCGTGTGTTGCGACCGGCGCGCGGACGGGCGGCCCAGGCCAAAGGCTGAGAGGCGCCGGGCCTAGGAGTCGGGGGCCTCGCGTAGCGCGGCGCCGAGCTGCTCGGCAAAGCGATGCGCCTCAGCCACGAGCGGTGCGTTGGCGGCGGCATCCCCGGCCTTGTCGGCGAAGCCGGTCAGCTCGAAGCTCCTCACGGCGGCGCCGCACGAGAGCGCTACGAAGCGCTTGAGAGCCGCGATCGTCTCCTGCAACCCCGTCTCGGCAGCCACGGCGACGTAGCCCACCACCTTGGGGTCGAGCCTGCGGTCGTGGTAGTTGAAGAACACGTTGCGGTCGATGAACAGCTTCATCTGTGCGCTCACGTCCTCGTAGTAGACCGGCGTGGCCAGAAGCAGAGCATCGGCCGCGTAGGCCTTCTCGATGACGGCCGCAGCATCGTCGTCGCGTGGGCACGCGGACCGGCTGTCGCAATCCTCGTGACCCTGGCACGGCCGGATGTCGAACTCGCCCAGCATGAGCTTCTCGCAGCGCGCACCCTGACGCTCCAGATCGGCAAGCGCGAGATCGACGAGAAACGAACAGTTGCCGCGCAAGCGCGGGCTGCCGACCAAGGCCACCACGTATGGCCGCTCATCGCGCGTCGCGTGCACGGTCTCCTCCTCCGCAAGACTGCTCGGCTCACACTGCTACCGGCCGCATCATATGTCTCACGCTCGCGACCGACAACGCGCGCCATGGGGTAGACTCCGGCGAGTGACGGCACGATCCAGACAGGCAGAGCCCGTGCACGTGGGCGTGCTTCTGGCCGGCGGCAGCAGCAAGCGCATGGGCAGAGACAAGCGCCTGCTCACGCTCGGCGGCCGCACGCTCCTGCGCCGGGGCTGCGAGTTCCTGCAGGCCTCCTTTACCACCGTAGCCGTGTCGGCGGGCGTCGGGCAGCAGCTCGACACCGCCGACCTGCAGGGTGTCGAGCTCCTGCCCGACGCCTTTCCCGGCGCCTCGCCGCTCGCCGGCTTGGCNNCAGAGCTCGTCGGCGCCTTCCGCGACGCGGACGTAGCTCTGCCGATCGTCGACGACAAGCTCGAGCCGCTCTTTGCCGTGTACGGTCCAGCTTGTCTGGCACCCATGCGCCGTCTGCTCGAGCGCGGCCGCCAGCGCATCATCGAGTTCTTCCCCGATGTGCGCGTGGTGACTGTCCCTTTCCCCAGCGCACGCCCCTTCTTCAACATCAACACCTTGGCGGACTACGCGCAGGCCCAGCACCTGGTGAACGGAGGCCCCGAATCTGAAGCTGTCGGCGATACGCCCGGCGATCAGCCGGCGAAACCCGGGCCCGCCCTGGTCGCCGTCGTCGGCAAGAGTGACTCAGGCAAGACCACGCTCATCGAGGCGCTCGTGCCCGAGCTCAAACGACTGGGGCTGCGCGTGGGCACGGTCAAGCACGACGCGCACGACTTCGAGATCGACCACGCCGGCAAGGACTCCTGGCGCCACGGCCAGGCCGGCGCCAACGCATACGTGGTCTCGGCGCCTCATCGGTTGGCCTATGTCCGCACCTCCCAGACCGAGACGCCTCTGCACGAGATCGCACGGCGCTTCTTCGCCGACCTCGACGTGGTCGTCGCCGAAGGCTATAAGCGCTCGGCGCCGCACAAGGTGGAGGTCTTCCGGCGCGCCGCCGGCCACCAGGAGCCGCTCTGCACAGCAGACGAGGCGCTGGCCCTGGTGACTGACGCCGATCTGCCGCACGAGCACCGGTTCGGCCTGAACGACGCGCGTGGCCTGGCTGCCTTCCTGGTCGCGCGCCTCGAATCGCTGCGCATCTACTGAGTAGGCCGCCCTGCCGGCGGCGCGAATGCTGCCCCGCCCACTGGGCTTGGGCCCCGTTGAACAAGCCCGACAAGTGGCGCATACTCCGCGAGAAACGCAACCGCGACGAGAGAGAGCCACATGGGTGCCATCGGCTGGCCGGAACTGCTGATCGTCTTGGCGATCGTCGTGCTGCTGTTCGGCGCCAAGCGTCTGCCGGCGCTGAGCAAGTCCATCGGACAAAGCGTCCGCGGGTTCAGAAGCGGCCTGAAGGGCGACGAGCCGGAGCCCAAGAAGCTGGAGCAAGGCGACTCGCAGAAGGAGCCGGCGGCCAAGGAAGCTGCAGAGAAGAAGCCCGACGAGCCCGACGCCGAGAAGTAGTCCGGCGCCGGGCGCCTGCTAGGCTCGCTCGAGCAGGCAGACGGCCGTGGCCGCCACACCCTCGCCGCGGCCTTCGAACCCCATACCTTCAGTGGTCGTCGCCTTGACGCCCACAGCCTCCGGCGCCGTGCCCAAGGCCGCCGCCAGCCCCGCCCTCATAGACGCCCTGTAGGCCGCCAGGCGCGGCTCCTGGCAGACCACGACCACGTCCACGTTGCCCACCTGCCAGCCCGCCGCGCCCACGCGTGCCATCACCAGCCGTAGCAGCTCGAGGCTGTCGGCACCGGCGAAGGCGGCGTCGCTGTCGGGGAACAGTGTGCCGATGTCGTCGAGCCCGGCGGCGCCCAGGAGCGCATCGATGACGGCGTGCGCGACCACGTCGGCGTCGGAATGGCCCGCCAGGCCGCGCGGGTAGTCGATCTCGACACCGGCCAGCACCAGGCGGCGGCCGGCGGCGAAGCGGTGCGCGTCGTAGCCGATGCCGACCCTAGATATCAGCCTCGGTCTCCCAGCTCAGCAGCGCGCCGGCCAGCGGCAGGTCCGCCGGAGTGGTGATCTTCACGTTGGCCGGTGTGGAGGGCACGACGACCACGTTGAAGCCGCCCTGCTCGAGCAGGGCGGCGTCGTCGGTGGCGCCGCCGGGCTGGGGCTGCTCATAGACGGCCCGCAGGGCGGCGGCGCGGAAGAGTTGCGGCGTCTGCACGGCCCACAGCGACTCGCGGTCGACAGTCGTCTGCACGGCGCCGCCGCCGGCAGTGCGCTTGAGGGTGTCACTGACGGCGCATCCGGGCACGGCGCCGTCGGCGTGAGTGAGGGCCGCTAGACAGCGCTCGAACACGTGCTTGGAGAACAACGGCCGAGCGCCGTCGTGTACGGCGATGACCGGCGCGTCGCTCGGCACCTGCAGCAAGCCCGCGCGCACCGAGTCGCCGCGCTGACGGCCACCCTCGGCGATGAGCAGAGGCTTGGCGTCATCGAAGCAGACCAGCTCGTTGGCGAAGCGGATGGTGTGCGATGGGTGCAGGACCACGACGACGCCGGCGATCTGGGGAATGGCCAACAGGCGGCGCACGCAGTGGCTGAGGATGGGCACGCCGCCTAGCAGGAGGAACTGTTTGGACTCGCCGTCCGGCAGACCCATGCGCCGGCTCTCTCCGGCCGCCGCCACGACGGCCCACACCGGCGCCTGGGAAGGGTCGAACGAAGGGCCACCCGAAGCGGCTGCCCGCGAGCCGGTCACCGTGCCGGCTCCGCAGGCTTGACCGAGGCGGATGACAGGTGCGAGGCGACTGCGACGGCGCAGACCACGGCGCTTGCTTTCCTGCCCGCGGCTGCCACCACGCTAGACGACCGAGGCGGCCTCCTGCGCCTCCGCGGGAACCTGCTCGACATGGATGTCGCCGAGCACGTTCTCAAGGAACAGCGTCGCCTCCTCTTCGCTGAAGTTGCGCGCGTACATGAGCTCGCTGGCGAGTATCTTCTTGGCCTTGGAGAACATCTGCTTCTCGCCCGTGGAGAGACCTTTGTCGGCGTAGCGCACAGCCAGGTTGCGGACCACTTCGGCCACCTCGAAGATGTCGCCGGTCTTGAGCTTGTCACGGTTGTGCTTGTAGCGCCGGCTCCAGTTCTTGGGCATCTTGGTCGGGTGACCGCGCAGGACCGCCAGGACCTCCTCGACGACATCGGCATCGACCACCCTGCGCAAACCGGCACGATCCGCGTTCTCGACAGGGACCATCACGGTCATGTCGTTGTGCAGGATCTGGATGGTGAGGTAGTCCCTATACTGACCGAGCACTTCCTTCTGCTCGATCTTCATGATCTTGCCTGCCCCATGGTGTGGGTACACAACCTTATCGCCGACCTCGTACAAGGCCTCACACCCCTCGCTCGTCGCTCTGGTTCCCAGGCGCCACCGGCGCCGGGGAGACGGTGCCTAGCAGGCTGGACAGGGCACTTCTCACGGTCGCGACCCCGACGGCCGACGACTTCTGCGGACCCACGCGACCGGCATCGCCACGCGCCATGACGACTGCCGAGCGTCCGACTCTCGTCGCCTCGGCATACCGGCGTTCGGGTTGGCTAGAGGAACGTACCTCGCCCGTTAGACCAATCTCCCCAAACAGCGCCGCCCCGGCCGGTAGAGGCACATTGCGACTGGCGGATGCAATCGCCACCGCAACGGCGAGATCGGCCGCAGGCTCTTCGACGTGGATCCCACCAGCAATATTAACAAAAACGTCGGAGGATGACAAAGGCAGGCTCGCGTGTCGGCCGAGGACGGCGACGATCATGGCCAGGCGGTTGCGGTCGAAGCCGGTGGTCACGCGCCGCGGCAGGGCGAGCTCGGTCGTGGCCACCAGAGCCTGCACTTCCACCAGAAAGCAGCGCGTGCCCTCGACGGCGACGTGCAACGCCGAGCCCGCAGCCGGCGACCCCTCGCCGGCAAACAGCTGCGAGGGGTCGGGCACCGGCCGCAGGCCGGCCTCGCTCATCTCGAAGACGCCCAACTCGTTGGTGGAGCCGAAGCGGTTCTTGGCCGCCCTCAGGATGCGGAAGAAGCGATCTTTGTCGCCCTCGAACTGCAGCACCGTGTCGACCATGTGCTCCAGCACCCGCGGGCCCGCGATGGCGCCGTCTTTGGTCACGTGCCCGACCAGGAACACCGCTGCGCCCGACTGCTTGGCCAGGCGCAACAAGCGCCCGGCGGCCTCACGCACCTGGCTCACGCTGCCCGGCGCCGAGCTCAGATCGTCGCTGTAGAGCGTCTGCACGGAGTCCACCACGACCAGCTCCGGGCGCTCCTGGTCCAGGGCGGCCATCACCGTCTCAAGCTCCGTCTCGGCCAGTACACGTATGCTGCCCGGGGAGGCGCAGATGCGCTCGGCACGCATGCGGATCTGCGCCGCCGACTCCTCGCCACAGACGAGCAGAACGGGCCTCTCGCCGGCAACGTGGTCGAGCACCTGCAGAAGCAGCGTGCTCTTGCCTATGCCGGGCTCGCCCCCGACCAGCACCAGTGAGCCCGGCACGATGCCGCCGCCGAGCACGCGATCCAGCTCGGCGGTGCCGGATGAGAAGCGCTGCTGCGCCGACGAGGTGACGTCGGAAAGAGACACGGAGGTCACATGGCCGGCGGCGCCTCTGGCTTTGCGCCGGGCGCGGCCCACCCCGCCGGGGGACGTGGCGAGCGTCTCTTCGACGAAGGAGTCCCAGGTCTGGCAATCGGGGCAGTGGCCAAGCCACTTCGCCTCGTGGCGGCCACACTGGCTACATACGAAGACGCTCTGCCGCTTGGGCACGGCAGACGCTAGGTCGGGTCGCTCGAGGCCTCGACGGACGATGCGTCGTCGTGCTTGCGGCGTCCGCCTACAGCGGCGGCCTCGCCGACTGAAGCATCGTCGAGCGTCGGCTCGTCGATGCCGACCAGGGGCAGCTCGACGCTGCCGCCGATGCGCTCCCCGTCGACCGTGAGGATGGAATCCTCGCCGTCGCTGTCCACGACCACCACCGTGCCCTGTGGGAACGGCTTCTCCAGCATCGCGTCGGCGAGCTTGTCCTCGATGAAGCGCTGAATGGCACGCCGCAGGGGCCGTGCCCCGAGCGCGGGGTCGTAGCCCTTCTCGACCAGCAGGTCGCGGCCGGCATCGGTGAGCTGGAGAGCGACGTTGTTGGTGCCGATGCGCTGCTGGAGGCGCGCCATGAGCAGGTCGACGATGGTGCAGATCTCTTCCTTGCTGAGCTTGTGGAAGACGATGACTTCGTCCACCCGGTTGAGGAATTCGGGCCGGAAGACCTTCTTGAGCTCGCTCGTGATGCGCGCCTTCATCTCCTTGTAGCTGATGCCGGCCTTGCCGCTCTGCACAAAGCCCAGAGGCATGTTCTTGGAGATGGTCTCGGCGCCGATGTTGCTGGTCATGATGAGAATGGTGTTGCGGAAATCGACCGCGCGCCCCTGGGCGTCGGTGAGGCGCCCATCCTCGAGGATCTGCAGGAGGATGTTGAACACGTCGGGGTGCGCCTTCTCGACCTCGTCGAGGAGCACCACGCTGTAGGGCTTGCGGCGCACGATCTCGGTGAGCTGGCCGCCTTCCTCGTGACCGACGTAGCCCGGCGGCGAGCCGACGAGGCGTGACACCGAGTGCTTCTCCATGTAC
>PMKX01000134.1 GCA_003158705.1 Actinomycetota bacterium | reverse complement strand
AGCCGTTCTGAAAGCCGATCTGGTGCGGGCTGCCCTGCAAGTGCACGACGATCCAGCCGTTGCTCGCTGCCACACTCGAGCCCTTGAGCAGAGCCGCCACCGCCGCTGAAGCCGGCGACGGGACCTGCGGCGGAACCAGGTAGGGAGCAAAGGCTGCGGCAGCCGAGGGGGCGGCACTCGCTGGCCCGCCAAGCAGTGCAANNGATTCATGGTGACACCCCTCGTGTAGGTTCCTGGACTGACCGAGTGACATGCGCACAAAGGTGGCTGACCAGCCCTCGTTCAGTGGTCCGCTCTCCATGATAGTGCGAAAGCCGGTTCTTGTGTGAGTGCCGGCGCGAAGCCTTTCGGCGAGAAGCCCGGTCAGATGATCGTCTCCGGTGCTGACGCCGCGTCCCAAACTGTCACGCGCCTGCCGGAGCCACAGTGTCATCTAGGTACCGGAACTGCACATACAAAGTGGCGCCGGACATCGGCAGCATTGTCGGCAATCGGCNNGAACCGGTGATGGAGGTTTTGCAGACCTCTGCCTTACCACTTGGCTACGCCGCCCCGCGTGAAGCGCCGTGCAGGCGCTCGTGCCTGCGCGCCACACCTGCGCGGCCGGCGTGGCGAACGTCATGATAGGTCAGCCGGCCCAGCGCAGGCAAGCAGCCGGGCTCGAGCGCCTACCCCTGGTCGCGCAGGTCGAGCACACGCTTGACCGTGCCGCCGCTCGTGCGCTCGGGCTCGCCGCCGGCCGTGTGCGCAGCCGCGCCGCCGGCCGTACGCTCGGCCATGCCGGCCGCGCGCTCGATGGCGCCGGACTCCACGAGCGTGACGCTCGCCCGCAGGCCCAGAGCCGACTGCAGCTTGTCGGCGACCGAGTTCTGGAACGCCAGCATGTCGGGCATCACGTCGGTCATCACGCTCTCTTCGACCTCGAGGCGCACTTCGAGGTCGTCGGCGTTCTGCTTGCGGTCGATGACGATGAGGTAGTGCGGTCGCGCGCCTTCGATCTGCGCGAGCACAGCCTCGATCTGAGCGGGAAAGACGTTGACGCCGCGGACGATGAGCATGTCGTCGGTGCGCCGGCGCACCTTGCTCATGCGCACCAGGGTGCGCCCGCACGCGCACGGCGCCGGGTCGAGCGCCGTGAGGTCGTGGGTGCGGTAGCGCAGCACAGGGAGCGCCTCTTTGGTAAGCGTCGTGATGACGAGCTCGCCTTCCTGGCCGTACGCGAGCGGCTCTGCGGTCGCCGGGTCGACGACCTCGAGCAGCAGATGGTCCTCGTTGACGTGCAGGCCGCAGGCACACTCGCACTCGCCGGCCACGCCCGGGCCCATCACCTCGGAGAGGCCGTAGTTGTCGGTCGCGCGCAAGCCGAGCTTGGCCTCGATCTCGGCCTTCATCTTGTCGGAGCACGGCTCGCCGCCGAACAGCCCCAGCCTGAGCTTGAGCGACGGGACGTCGACGCCCGCGACCTCGCCCTCCCCAGCGAGGAAGAGCGCATACGACGGCGTGGAGACGAGGACCGTGGTGCCGAAGTCCTGCATCATGCTTAGGTGACGCTCAGTGCGCCCGGCGCCGGCCGGGATGATGGTGGCGCCGATGCGTTCGATGCCGTAGTGCAGGCCCCAGCCGCCGGTGGACATGCCGTAGGGGAACGCCATCTGCACGAGGTCGCCCGGTTTGACGCCGGCCGCGGCGGCAACGCGAGCCGTGAGCTCGGTCCACGTGTTGATGTCGCCGCGCGAGTAGCCCACCACGACCGGCTCGCCGGTCGCGCCCGAGGACGAGTGCACGCGCACGACCTCGTCGAGAGGCAAGGCGAACATGCCGAAGGGCGACGTCTGCCTCAGGGCGCTCTCGTCGGTGAGCGGCAGACGGCGCACGTCGTCGAGGCTGCGCACGTCACGCGGCCGCACCCCCGCCTCGTCCATGCGGGCGCGGTAGTACACGCTGCGCTCGTATGCCCACGAGGTGGTCATCTGGAGGCGGCGCAGCTGCAACTCCTGCAGCGCCGCCCTCTCCATGCACTCGTACTCGGGGTTCCAGATCATGGTCCCTCCCCTTCCCCGCGCCATGTGCCGAGGTAGATCGTCTGCACGGACTCGTCGGCGAGCAGCTCAGCCGACGACCCTTCCAGCTCCATGCGCCCTGTGCGCATGACGTAGCCGCGATCGGCGTGCCTGAGCGCCAGCCGCGCTTCCTGCTCGACGAGCAGGATGGTGATGCCCTGGGCGCGCAGCGCGTCGAGCGCGGCAAAGATCTCGGCGATCACCTTGGGAGCCAAGCCGAGCGAGGGCTCGTCGAGAAGCAGCAGCCGCGGCTGAGACATGAGCGCGCGGGCGATGGCCAGCATCTGCTGNNTGCTGCTCGCCGCCCGAGAGCGTCGCCGCCGGCTGGCTCGCGCGCTCCTGGAGCACCGGAAAGAGTGCGTGCACCCGGACCAGCGCATCCGCGCCTTCGCGGCGCCGCTCGCGCGGCGCGCCATACGCGCCGAGCGCCAGGTTGTCGCGCACCGTCATGGGGCCGAACAGGAGTCTGCCTTCGGGTACCAGCGCGACACCACGCCGGACGAGACGCTCTGGCCGCGGCGCGTTGAGCCTGTCGCCTTCGTAGCTCAAGGTGCCCGCCCGCACGGGCACGAGGCCGACGATGGTCTTGAGCAGTGTGCTCTTGCCGGCGCCGTTGGCGCCGATCACCGCCACGAGCTCCCCGGCGGCGACGGCAAGGTCGACGCCGTGCAGCACCTCGATGCGACCGTAGCCGGCGTGGACGCCGTCAAGCTCGAGCAAGGCGCCCGCGTCAGGCATCGTCGCTGTCCTCACCAAGATAGGCGGCAATGACCGCAGGGTCCTTCTGGATCATCCGTGGCGGTCCCTCGGCGATCTTGCGACCACGATCGAGCACGACGATCTCGTCGGACACCTCCATCACCAGCCCCATGTCGTGCTCGACGACGACCACTGTGACGCCGCCGTCGCGCACGCGCTCGAGCGTGCGCACGAGCTCGCCGGTCTCGCCGGCGCTCAGGCCGGCGGCCGGCTCGTCGAGGAGGAGCAGCCGAGGCTTGGTCGCCAGCGCCCTGGCCATCTCGACCAGGCGCCGGATGCCGGCCGGCAGGTCGAAAGCCGGCGTGTCCAGCCACTCCTCGATGCCGATGAGCCGCAGCAGGCGGCCGGCCTCTGCTCGGGCATCACGGTCCTCGCGCGCCGATGACGGCAGGCGCAGCATCGCCGCCGCGAAGCCGCGGCGCTGATGTGCCTGACAACCGACCATGACGTTCTCGGCGGCCGTGAGCTCGTCGAAGAGCTGGGTGTTCTGGAACGTGCGCGCCACGCCGATCAGCACCGTGTCGCGCGGCTTGCGCCCGACCAGCTCGCGGCCGTCGCAGCGCACCGAGCCGGCCTCGGGTCGGTCGTAGCCGGTGAGCGTGTTGAACAGCGTCGACTTGCCGGCCCCGTTGGGACCGATGACCGCCTTGATCGTGCCTTCGAACACGTCGAACGAGACGGCGTCGACCGCGGTCAGGCCGCCGAAGCGCTTGGTGACCTCGCGTATCTGCAACAGGCTCACGCCGTTCCCACCCCCTTGCGACGGCGCCGCCATGCGCCGGCCAAACCTCGCGGAGCGAGGACAACCACCAAGACGATCGCCAGCCCGTAGATGTCCTGCTGGTAGGTCTGCAACTTGCTGGCGGCCGCCTGAGGCAGGCCCGGGATGAGCGAGTCGAGGTACTGGACGAAGGTAAGCAGCACGGCAGCGGCGAGGGGTCCCGTCAGGGAGCCCGAGCCGCCGAGGACGGTCATAGCCACAAACCCGATCGACGTGGTCAGCGTGAAGCTGCTCGGCGAGACGAATCCCACCACCCCGGCGTAGAGCGCGCCGGACAGCCCGGCCAGCAGAGCGCTGAGCACGAAGGTGCGCACCTTGACGCTCACGATGTCGACTCCCGACGCTTGGGCCCCCAGCTCGCTCCCGTGCACAGCGCGCATCGCGCGGCCGGGCCGCGCCGACGTGAGGTTGTAGGCCACGATCACGGCGACGGCGACAAAGGCCCAGACAAGCCAGAACAGCGACGCGGCGCTGCGCAAGACGACCGGCCCCAGCGACGGGAAGGGGATGCCGCCGCGTCCGTTGACACCTCCGGTCACGCCCACGGCCTCAACGAAGACGAGCGACATGAGCTGGCCGAAGCCGAGCGTCGCCATGGCGAGATAGTGGCCCTTCAGGCGCAGGCTGGGCAGGGCGAGGATGAGGCCGCCGGCGCCTGAAAGCGCGCCGGCGGCCACGATGGCCACCAGCCAGGGCAGGTGCAACGTGACCGTGCAGTAGGCACAGGTGTAGGCGCCGATACCGACGAAAGCCGCATGCCCCAAGGAGATCTGGCCGGCATAGCCGAACAGCAGCGCCAGCCCGACGACCACGAGGGCGTTGAGGCCGGCGAACGTGTAGATCTGCAGGTAGAAGGGGCTGGTCACCACGAGCGGCACGCACGCGACCAGCACGGCGGCCACGAGCACCGCCAGCGCGCGAAGGGTCCGGCCCATGCTCACACCTTCTCCCGGCCCGACCCGCCGAACAGGCCCTGGTGACGCACGAACAGTACGAGCAGCAGGATGATCAGGGCGACGCCGTCCTTGTACGTCGGGTCTATGTACCCGGCTGTAAGACTCTCGAGGATGCCCAGCACCAACCCACCGGCAACGGCCGCCGCCGGGTCGCCCAGCCCGCCCAGGATGGCGGCGGCGAACCCCTTCACGGCCACGCCGGAGCCCACCTGGAACGAAGTCTGCGTGAGCGGCGCCACGGCCAGTCCGGCGACCGCGCCGAGTGCAGCGGCCAGCGCGAACGAGGCCGTGACCATGGCACGGGCATTGATGCCGACCAGACGGGCAGCGTCGCGGTGCAGGGACGTGGCCCGCATGGCGCGGCCGAACATCGTCCTGCGGTAGAGCAGCGCCAGGCCGGCGACCGCCAGCGCCGTGAGGCACCAGATCCAGATGGTCTGGCGCTCTACGGCCGCGCCGAGCACCTTCAACGACGGTCCGGCGGTGAACGTGGTGAGCGAACGCGTGTCGGGCCCGAACACGTGCAACGCGAGCTGGCTGAACAGCACCGAGCCGCCGATCGTCACCATGATGATGCGCAGCGGGTCGCCGTCGCCGATCGGCCGCACGGCGACGAGCTCGAACACAGCGCCGATCAAGGCCGTCGCCAGCACGGCCGCCAAGGCCGCCAACGGCAGCGGCAGGCCGGCCCCGACGAAGGCCGCGCCGAGCATCCCCCCGAGCATGAAGAACTGGCCCTGGGCGAAGTTGATCGCCCCAGTGGCGGCATACACCATGGTGAAGCCGAGGGCGACGAGCGAGTAGATGGCCCCGTTCTTCAGGCCGGCTATGAGGAACTGCAGGAGCTCGGTCACGGCGCGCGTCCTCCGGTCACGGCGAGCATTCTATACAGGGCCCGCCGACCGAAACGACGCGACCCCCGGGCTTGCGAGCAAGCCCGGGGGTCGCGTGTGCTCACCCGCGTGTCACTTGGCGAGCGTCCACTTGCCGTTGACGATCTCGTACATGACCAGCGCCTTGGGGGTCATACCGTTGTGGTCGGTCGGCGAGAAGGTGAAGTCGCCACTGATGCCGACGTATCCGCTGGTCTGCTCTATAGCGTCGCGCAGAGCCGCCGCGGTGACGTCGCCACTCACAGTCTTCGCCGCGTCGGCCAGGATGTGGATGGCGTCGAACGCGTGACCCGCGAACGTGGTGGGGGCGGCGCCGTAAGCCGCCTGGTAGGCAGTGATGAAGGCGGTCGCCTGCGTGTAGCCGGCGCTGCCCTTGCCGTACGCTGCCGGGACGAGGATCTTGCCGGCGGGGAACTTCACTCCGTTGGCGGCCGCGCCGGCGCCCTGGATGAACTGCAGGTTGCCGTTGCCGTGGCTGCCGTAGAGCGGGATCTTCATACCGAGGTCCTGCATCTCCTTGGCGATGATCGTGCCCTCAGGACCGGCGGTCCACATGAGCACCGCCTGCGCGTCCGTGTTCTTGATCTTGGTGAGCTGGGCGGTCATGTCGGTGTCGCCGGGGTTGAACGTCTCGCTGTCGACGACGGTCATGCCCATCTTGGGGGCAGCGGCCTTGATCACTGCCAGACCGTCGGCGCCGAACCCGCCGGTGTCGGTGATCGCGCCGATCTTGGTGATGCCGTTCTTCTTCAAGTAGTCGAACGTGAACGGCACCACGACGGAGTTGGGCCACGCCGTGGCGAACACAAGCTTGTCGACCGGGTTGGTGATGGGCGTGGCGGCCGCCATCGAGATCTCGGGGATGCCGGCGCGGTCGATGTTGCCGCGGATCGCCATCGTGGTGCTGCTGCCCGTGGGGCCGAGGATGGCCACGACATGGTCCTGAGTGATCAGCTCGCTCGCCGCGGCGACCGCCTTGGCGTCGTCGGTGCCGTCATCCTTGATCATGAGGTCGATCTGCTTGCCGTTGATGCCGCCGGCGTCGTTGATCTTCTTGACTTCCATATTGAGCGTGTTCTGCTCAGGCTGGCCGAGGGCCGCATAGGACCCCGTGAGCGAGACGATGGCGCCGACCTTGATAGACCCGTTGCTCGACGAGTTGCTGCTCTTCTTGCTCCCGCAGGCGCCGATGAATATGGCGAGCGAGACCGCCAGTGCGGCGATGAGCATCGCCATCGAGAGCTTGAGAGTACGTCCGCGCATTTCCCCTACCTCCAGTAGTCCCTTCGCATTGTGGGGAGACCACCAGCGACTGGACCGACCCCCCCAAGGTGGTGCGCATAATAACACGCGCTCGCGCGCGCTGACGAGGGGGAGTATGCGCACGAGGAGACACTGGAGCGAACGANNAGGGTTTTGCAGACCCTTGCCTTACCACTTGGCTACGCCGCCCCGCGGAAGGGCTCTTGTGCCCTTCAAGACCAAGGGCAGAGGGCGGAGGCGTGAGCCTCGGCCCTCTGCCCCGGAAACGCTATTGGAGCGGGTGAAGGGACTCGAACCCTCGACCTTCTGCATGGCAAGCAGACGCTCTAGCCGACTGAGCTACACCCGCAGCGAGGAGTGATTATACACGACGGCTGCGGAGGCGGCGCAAACCGTGCTGGGCGGCCGGCGGCGGCAAAGCCAGCCGGCGCCAGCGGGGCTAGCGCGCAGCGCCGTCGATGGCCTGGTTCACCAGCCGGTCGGCCTCGGCGTTCTGTTCGCGCGGGATGTGGCGCAGCTCCACATCGGCGATCTGATGTAGCAGGCGGCTCGCCTGGTCGTGGAAGCCGCGCAGCACGGTGTCCTTCACTCGGTACTGCCCGTTCAGCTGCTTGACGACCAGCTCGCTGTCGGCGAACACGGTCAGCCGGCGCACGCGGTGGTCGAGAGCCATCTGCAGGCCGGCCACCAGCGCCTGGTACTCGGCCACGTTGTTGGTGGCCTCGCCGATGTAGTCGGCCAGCTCCTCGACCAGGTCGCCGTCGGCGGTGAGCAGGCGCGCGCCTATGCCGGCAGGGCCGGGGTTGCCGCGCGCGCCGCCGTCCACGTACAGGTGCACGTGGTCGTCCTCGTGGTTGTGCGCGCGCTCGTGCGCCACAGGCTCG
>PMKX01000014.1 GCA_003158705.1 Actinomycetota bacterium | reverse complement strand
GCCGGCGTCGATGACGACGCGCCGTCGCCGGCCGCCGGCCGGCGGGGCGCCACGCGATCGGCGTGGCCCGGCCGGGGTGGCATAGGCGCGTTCGATGGCCTCTTCGTCGACGTTAACGTGCCCTTCGGTGACTTCGATACCGGCCTTCTTGAGGTGAGCGAGTACGTCGTCGATACTCGTCCCGCGCTGCTGGGCGATATCCGCGACCTTCCTTCTGTTGGCCACTCACCTCACCGCCTTTCTCAGTTCGCAGGTCCTCAGGAATTCCTCTGTGAGTGTGTCATCCGCGCGAGCGGCAGTGCGAAAGGCACGACCGAACGCCTTCTTGCGCAGCGCCTGCTCGAGGCAGTGCGCGTCGGGGCACAGATACGCGCTCCTCCCGTGGACGCGGCGTCCTGCGACACACACGACGCCGTCACCNNCTAATCGTATCAGGTTCTCGCGCTCGCGCTTCTTTCTACAGCCAATGCACGTGCGCTCCGGCGTCGGCACGGCGTTACCCCTGCTCGCCGACGTCCTCGGTCTGCTTGTCTACGGTTGCGGGCTTCTCTTGGGCCTCGCCGCCGTCGGCGTCGTTGGCTGCGGCCGCCTCCTCGTCGGTGGCTCGGTCGGCGTGGATCCCGCAGTAGCGGCTGGCGGGCAGCGATTGGTTGACGCAACGCTTGCCGCTGGCCGTGACCGCCACGCACTGCCCTGTGAGCTCGTCTTCGTCGCCGCTGTAGGTGAGCTCGGCCTCCGTCTGCGCCATCTCGCTCTGGCTCTTGATGTCGATGCGCCATCCGGTGAGCTTGCTCGCCAGGCGTGCGTTCTGGCCTTCCTTGCCGATCGCCAGCGAGAGCTGATCGTCGGGCACGATGATGGTCGCTGAGCGGTCCTCGTCATCCACGATGACCTCGCGCACCCGAGCCGGTGAAAGCGCCTTGGCCACAAAACGCGCCGGGTCGTCGTGATACGGGATGATGTCGATGCGCTCGCCGCGCAACTCGCTGACGACCATGCGCACGCGTGAGCCTCGCGGCCCCACGCAGGCGCCCACGGGATCGACGCCGTCGGCGTGAGAGACCACGGCGATCTTGCAGCGATAGCCCGGTTCGCGGGCCACGTTCCTGATCTCGACCAGGTCGTCGTCGATCTCCGGCACCTCGAGCTCGAAGAGCTTCTTGACGAGCTCGTCGCTGCGGCGCGAGAGGATGACCTGCGGACCCTTCGTCGAGTTCTGCACCTTGACGATCACGGCCTTGATGCGGGCGCCGTGATCGTAGCGCTCGGTCTCGATCTGCTCGCTCTTGGGCAACAGGGCCTCGACTCGGCCGAGCTCGACCAGGGTGTAGCGCTGGTCACTCTGCTGGACGATGCCGGTGACCAGCTCACCGACGCGATCGACATACTCGTCGTACATGAGATCGCGTTCGGCCTCCCTGATGCGCTGCAGGATCACCTGCTTGGCAGTCTGGGCAGCGATGCGGCCGAAGTCCTCCGGCGTGACCTCTGTCTTGTCGATCTCGCTCTCGTCGATGCTCGAGAGGTCCAGGCCGATCTCCTCGCCCTCCTCGTTGAGGACTTTGAGGGCCTCCACGTCGATGTGGTCGGGGAACGTGAGCTGATAGACGCGGATGTCGCCTTCCTCGGGATCGATCTCGACCTTGGCGTGCTCCACGGCGTTGGGGGTCTTCTTGTAGGCGGAGTGCAGCGCGTCCTCGAGGGCGCTTAGCAGCGCGTCAAAACCCACGCCCTTCTCTTTCTCGATCTGGCGCAGAGCCTCGATGATGTCTCTACTCACGTTGGCCTCCGTTGTCGTCGAACTTGAAGATCACGTTGGCCCTGGCCACCGACGTGTAGGGGATGGACACCGACTCCCCAGACTCCAGAGTCAACGAGATGCCATCGTTGTCTGCCGCGGTGAGCCGGCCGCGGAAGTTGCGCTGCCCGCCGAGCGGTGCCGACGTACGAACGGCGACGGTCTCGCCCGCGACAGCCAGGAAGTGCGCCGGCTTGCGCAAACGCCGGTCCAGGCCAGGTGAGGAGACCTCCAGCGAGTAGCGGTCACGCAGCTGATCGAGCGCTCGCGTGACCTGCGCACAGAAGTCGAGGTCGACGCCTCCCGGCCGGTCGATGTACAGGGTCAGGATGGGCTGGTAGCCGCCACGCTCCTCGAGATCGACGAGTTCGACGTCCGGGAACCCGGCCGCCAGCGCATCTTCGATCTCCTGCTCCAACTGCTGGTGCGACATCCGCACAAAGACCCCTTACAAAACAAAAGCGGGCTCGAGACCCACTTGGACACAGAGTTCGCCTCCCGGTTGCTGTTGTGCTGCGATGGAGTATAGCACTGGCCAAATCGGGCAGGCAACAGAGCACCGCGAGGCGGCAGAGGGTGACTACGGAGAGAGCGGCGCCGGTCTACTGATGGATGATGATGGGGCTCCCGGCCGGCACCATGTCGCAGACCTTGACGATGTCCTTGTTGTAGAGACGGATACACCCGTGGGTGATGGCCTTGCCGACGGAGTAGGGCTCGTTGGTGCCGTGGATGCCCACGATCCCTCCCTCAGGCCACGAGCTGAGCTTGGGCTGGTATGCGCTGGTGCCCAAGGCCTCTGGGCCGTATGGTCCGGACGGATCGGGCGCACGAAGCTTCTGGACCACGTAGAAGGAGCCTGTCGGCGTGGGCAGGTACATGCCGTCGACATGGCCCCCGACGCCCACGCGGAACGTAGCCTTGACCTGACCGGCGCCCCACACCGTGAGCTTGCGCAGCGACAGGTCGACCTCGATCTTGAAGCGCGTCGGGTAGAACGCGAGGCTGCCAGACTTGACCCAGCCGCGGCTGCCGTTGGGTGGCATCGGCAGCCACACGTCATACCAGGGCACGCCGTCGATAGTCTTGACGCTGTGTACCAACACCAGGGTCGGGAAGTTGTGCACGTTGAGCCTGGGCAAGCTGATCTTGACCTTAGCCGACGCGGAGGGCTTCGTATAGGCGACCACCGTCTTGGTCGCCTTGCCCACCATCCAGCGGTCCAGCGGCGAAGGTGACGGGTGCGGCACGCCGGGACTTGGGCTGGGCGGCCGCAGCGAGAGCGGCGTCTGCGCAGTGCCGCTTCCGTGGGCACGGTTGTGAACGACCATGTAGCCGCCGACGACGACCGCGACGATGAGGATGGCCAGTGCGATGACCGGCCCGGTTTTGCGCAGCGATACCTTCATGACCGATGAGGGAAGGATAGAGCAAGCTCACTGCCGTGTACACCGACGCAGGTTTTCAGGGCGGGATACACGTACAATGGATCGTCCGCACGTTCCCAAGCGCGAAAGGAGCCAGAGGTGATCGCACTTATCGTCATCATCGCGATCGTGGTGGTCATAGCCATCATCGTCGTGGTGCTGTACAACGGTCTCGTACGCAGACGCAACCAGGTGGACAACGCCTGGAGCCAGATCGACGTGCAGCTCAAGCGGCGACACGACCTCATCCCCAANNAAGGACTACATGAGCTACGAGCAGGAGACGCTGACCAAGGTCACCGATGCGCGGGCGGCAGCCGTGTCGGCGGGGTCGCAGGGGCCGGAGGCGCAGGCGCACGCTGAGAACGCTCTCACGCAGTCGTTGCGGTCGCTGTTCGCGGTGGCCGAGAACTACCCCGACCTGAAGGCCAACCAGAACGTGCTCTCACTCCAGGAGGAGCTGACCACCACTGAGAACAAGATCTCGTTCGCGCGCCAGTTCTACAACGACAGCGTCATGACGTTCAACATGATGATCCAGCAGTTCCCCTCCAACCTGCTGGCGGGCATGTTCAACTTCTCGGCGCGGGAGTTCTTCCAGGCCGAAGAGGCCGACAAAGAAGTGCCCAAAGTCGATCTGCGCTGACCATGTACGAGCAGATCAAACGCAACAAGCGCGACTCCTGGTTTCTCATCCTGACACTCGTCCTGGTGCTGTGCGGGCTCGGCCTCGTCATCGGGCTGGCGTGGTTCGGCTCCCGCACGGGCGCTATCGGATTCCTCGGCGTCTTCGGCGTCGTCGCCATTGTCTGGAGCCTGATCGGGTACTACGCGGGAGCCGGCATGGTGCTGGCGGCCAGCGGCGCGCGCAAAGTCACGCACGACCAGGCTCCTGAGCTCTGGAACGTGGTGGATGAGATGCGTATCGCCGGCGGCCTGCCCATGCCCGACGTGTACATCATCGACGACCCGGCGCCCAATGCGTTCGCCACCGGGCGGGATCCGCAGCACGCCTCAGTGGCGGTGACCCGTGGTCTCTTGGAGGAGCTCAACCGCGACGAGTTGCAAGGCGTGCTGGCGCACGAGATGTCGCACGTGCGCAACTACGACATCCGCTTTGCCACACTGGTGGGCATCCTCGTCGGCGTGATCGCTCTGGTCGCCGACATCTTCATCCGGGGCACGTTCTGGGGCGGCGGCCGTCGCAGCGAGGGCAATGGCAACGCCATCTTCTTCGTGCTGGCCATCGTGCTCGCCTTGCTCGCACCGCTGGCGGCCTACGTCGTGCAGTTCGCCATCTCGCGGCACCGCGAGTACCTCGCCGACGCGTCGGGTGTGGAGCTCACGCGGAACCCGTTGGGCCTGGCGCACGCGCTGGAGAAGATCTCCGCCGACCCACGGCCCTTGCGCGTTGCCAACCGGGCCACGGCTCACCTCTACATCGCGAACCCCCTGAAGGGCAAGAAGGCCAAGGAGTCGGCCGGTCTGTTCGATACGCACCCGCCGATCCAGAAGCGCATCGCCATCTTGTTGGCCATGGCGCACCAGACCGAGGGCGAGACGGCCGAGGCTCCGCAGGCCTAGTGCTGGCTGCCGGGCCGCTGGTCGCCGGTGGCCGCGCCGTCGAGCGCGTCTTGGTAGGTCTTATTGGCGGGGGCCATGGCCGCCGCCAAGCGCAGGTGGGCAAGGGCCTCGCGGTGTCGGTCCAGGTGGAGTAGAGAGCGCCCCAGGGCGTAGTGGGCGTAGTCGTTGACCGGCACGGCAGCCACGATGCCGGCGAACTCCTCTGCCGCCAGATCGTGCCGGCCAAGAGCGAAGTACGCACGCCCCAGGGCCTCGCAGATCGAGTACTTGCCGGGCGCCAGGCGCTTGGCGCGCTCCAAGAGCATGGCTGCCTGGCCGGGATGCCGATGGCGCAAGAACCAGCAGCCTTTGCGGAAGAGTTCGTAGGCCGCCGGCGCCTCGCCCGCGGCCGGCCATCTCTCCTCCTCGCGCGTCGGAGCCGTGTCGTCCACGCTCACTCCGCTCACAGGCCGAGATCGGCGGCGATGCTCTGCATCGCCGCCAAGCCGATGCCCATGAACTCCTCCAGCGGCAGGCCGAGCTCTTCGCAGCGCGCGATGGCCGTGCGGTCGACGCCACGCGCGAACGCACCCTCGCGGAAGCGCTTGCGGACCGACTTCACGGCGACGTTGGCTACGTGCTTGTCGGGGCGCACCAGTGACGCCGCCGTGATCAGCCCCGTGAGCTGGTCGGCAGACGCCAAGGCGATCTCGAGGCGCGTCTCCGCTGCAGCTCCGGTGGCCGGATTGTGGGCCATGACCGCACGCGCCACTGCGGCCGGCGCGCCGAGTTCGGTGAGCAGCGCCGCGCCCTGCTTGCCGTGCATCGCGAAGTCGTGCTGAGTCTGCTCGGCGTCGACGTCGTGCGCCAGACCGGCTAGACCCCAGACGTCGGCATCCTCGTGCCAGTGCTCGGCCAGGGCGCGCATGATCGCCTCCGTGGCCAACATGTGGCGGCGCAACTGCTCGTTGGCGACGTTGGCGCCAACCAGGGCGACGATCTGTTCACGCGAGGGCTGCATGAACGACCTTTGGCTCGCTTGCGTGCGCCGTGTCCGAGGCGTTAGTGCGAGGCGAGCATGCGCTCGACCTCGGTCATGACGGCACGGGCGCAGACAGCCTTGCTGGTGCGCGGGATATGCACGTCGCCCTCCGGGGAGATGATCGTGATCTCGTTCTCCAGCGAGCCGATGCCTACGCCACTCGCCAGGATGTCGTTGAAGACCAGGAGATCGACGCCCTTCTGCTCGTACTTGGCGCGTGCTCTGTCGAGACGCGGGCCGGCCTCGGCCGCGAACCCCACGCGCAGAAGGCCGGGGCGCGCACTGGCGAGGAGGATGTCCTGCGTGCGCACGAGCTGCAGACCCAGCGTCTCAGTCTCGCCGCGCTCGATCTTGCCTTCGACACGCGTCCCGGGCGTGAAGTCGGCGACCGCGGCCGCCATGACCAGCACGTCGGCAGTGGCAGTCTCTGCGTGCACTGCGGCCGCCATGTCTGCGGCACTCTCGACGCTCACCGTGCGGTAGGCGGTCTCGCCACGGTCCACCGTTGTGACGAGCACCACGTCGGCGCCGCGCAGATGCGCTTCGTCGGCCAGTGCGCGGCCCATGCGGCCGCTGGAGCGATTGCCCACATAACGCACGGCATCGACTGGCTCGCGTGTGCCGCCGGCTGTGACGATCACCTTGCGTCCGGTCAGCGGGCCGGCGGCACTCTGGTTGAAGGCGCGCCGGATAGCCGACAGGATGGTCTGGGGGTCGGCCATGCGCCCGGAGCCCTCTTCCCCACAGGCCAGGTCGCCGCTGCCCGTGTCCAGCACGTCGGCGCCGCGTTCGGCGAGCCGGCGCAGGTTGTCTTGCGTGGCCGGATGTTCGTACATCGCCCAGTTCATGGACGGCGCTATGACCACGCGGCCGCGAAATGCCAAGTACACGGCCGTGAGCAGGTTGTCGGCCATGCCCGCGGCCATCTTGGCGAGCGTGTTGGCGGTAGCCGGCGCTACGCACAGCACTTGTGCGCCACGGGCAGCCTCGATGTGCTGGAACCAGCCTCCGCTCGCTTGCCAGGCGGTCTCGTCTTGCAGCACCGCGGACTTGGAGACCGCCGCGAACGTGAGCGGTGTGACGAACCGTTCGGCAGCTTCGGTAAGCAACACGGTGGGCGTGAAGCCCTCCGTCACCAGGCTGCGCACCAGCTCCACAGACTTGTAGATGGCGATGCCGCCGCAGACGCCCACCAGGACGCTGCGTTCGGTCTGCACCGTGCCGTCGCCGGCAGCAGGGCGTGGTTCAGCGGCCACCGGACGAACCCTGGTCCTTGTACTCGTAGCCGATCTTGCCCTCAGCGATCTCTTCGAGCGAGATCGTGAGCAGGTTCCTGCTGCGCGACGTCACCATCGGCGGCGTGAACTCCTCGCCCACGCCCATGGCCATGGCGAACCCTTCACCAAGGCTGTTGTAGTAGTTGCTGATCTGCCGGGCGCGTTTGGCGGCGATCATCGCGAGGCCGTAGCGTGAGTTGCCGGCATGGCCGAGCAACTCGTCGATGCGCGGATGGTCCACTATGCTCCTTTGCGTCGAGCCGAGACCAGAGCGGCCACTGCGGCCGCTGCCTGCTCGGCAGTGTCGTTGACGACGATATGGTCGAACTCAGCGGCGGCTGCCATCTCCGTCTCGGCGATGCGTAGCCTGCTGGCGATGGCTGCCTCTGAGTCCGTGCCTCTGGCCCGCAGACGACGACCCAGCTCTTCCATCGAGGGCGGCGCCACGAACACGCTCACTGAGTCAGGAATGGCTTTCCGCAGCGCCCGCGCTCCGTTGACGTCGAGCTCGAGCACCACATCGTTGCCCGCATCCAGCTGCTTCTCGACCTCTGACCGCAACGTGCCGTAGAGGTCGTGGTTGTACTCTACCCACTCCATGAACTCGCCGCGCGCGACGGCGTTCTCGAACTGCTGTCGCGACCAGAAGTAGTAGTGGACGGCGTCCGTCTCGCTGTCTCGCGGCTTGCGCGTCGTCGCCGACACCGACGAGACGATGTGGTCTAGCGACGCGAGCAGTAGACTGATGATGGTCCCCTTCCCGCCGCCCGACGGCGACGCGATGACGAAGACCGAACCGATCGCGCTATCCTCCGAAGAAGGCGAGCAGCTCGCGGCGCTGACGTTGCGACAAGCCGCCGACCGTCTTGCTGCGGCTCACGCGGCACTGCTCCATGATCCTCGCCGACTTGACGCGGCCGCACTTGGGCGCCGCCATGAGCACGTCGACGATCTTCGCGGTGAGCAAGTAGTCTGGCGGTGAGGCCAACACGGAGCGGATGCTCACGCTGCCGCGCTTGAGATCCGCCTTGAGGGCCGCGCGCTGAGTCCGCACGTGGTTGGCCCGCAGGAGAGCGTCGATGCGCTGGTCGAGCGAACGCTCGGGTGCCGTGTTGAAGTGCTTGGCCGCGGTGGACATCGGCAGCCATTATACGTGCACGTTGGCCGCCAGTCCAACAGCAACCGGTGCCGGAAAGTGCCACGCGAGCTGGTCTTTTGCGAGACCTGCGCTAGGCGTCGCGGGCGCTGCGGGCCGAGCCCGGCAGGGCTAGGCCGCGCGCCGCGCTGACGCTGGGCAGGCAGCGCGCTCGCAGCTCCGCTTCCAGCTCCGCGACGATGCGCTCGCCGGCGTCGACCGCGGCGAAGTTGGCGGCCCCGATGGCCACCGCCGTGGCGCCGCAGGCGATGAACTCGAGAGCGTCCAGGCCGGTCGTGATACCGCCCATGCCGATCACCGGCACCGGCAGGGCCGCCGCCACGTCGTGCACCAGGCGCAGGGCGATGGGCTTGATGGCCGGGCCGCAGAGGCCGCCGGTGCGGTTGCCCAGAAATGGCTTCAGGGTGACCGAATCCACTACCAGCGCCCGGAACGTGTTGACCAGGGAGAGGCAGTCGGCGCCGGCGTCCACCGCGGCCCGAGCCACGACCACCACGTCGGTGACGTTGGGCGTGAGCTTGACCACGAGGAGGCGAGCGGTGAGCGGCCGGACCGCGCTGACCAGGGCGGCCGTCTCGGCCGGATCGGTCCCGATCGCCAGGCAGCCCGTGCGCACGTTAGGGCAGGAGACGTTGAGCTCGTAGCCGGCGACCTGTGGCACACTGCCTTTTGTGGCACTGTCCAGCGTCTTCTCGAGAGCCTCCACGACGGCTACGTAGTCTTCACGCTGGCTGCCGCCGACGCTCACGATGACCGGTTCGCGCAGCTTGGCCAGAGCGGGCAAGCTGTTGAGAAAGCTCTGGAGCCCCGGATTGGCCAGCCCGATGGCGTTGATCATGCCGCAGGCGGTCTCGCTGACGCGCGGCGGCGGGTTGCCGGCGCGGGCCTCGAGCGTGACCGTCTTGGGCACATACGCCGAGAACGGGAAGTCGGCCACGAAGTCTCGCTCGTAGTGCGCCTCCATCTCGCCCAGGTCGAACGTGCCGGAGGCATTGATGACGGGGTGTCGCAGGCGCAAAGGACCGAGAGAGACCGCGAGCTCGACCTCGCCCTTGCCGTGTTGGTCAGGCGTTTGAGGGAGCGTCATGGAGCGATGACCATGCGCAGGTCGAACACGGGACCCTCGCTGCAGACGCGCAGATAGCCTGCCGTGGTCTCGATCACGCATCCATGGCAGGAGCCGCTGCCACAGGCCATGTGCGCCTCGAGCGAAGCTTGGCCGGTGAGCTCGTGGCTCTGGGCCCAGCGCTGCACGGCGCCGATCATCGGCAACGGGCCGCAGGCGTAGACGACGGTGCCAGGCTGCACGGCAAGTGTCTCCGCCAGCTCGACGGCGGTGCCGCGTCTGCCCAACGAGCCGTCCTCGGTGGCCACCCATAGCTGCGGGATGTCGAAGGCACCGGCCACGCGCGCTTGCCGATGGTCGCGAAAGCCGAAGGCGGCCGTGACGTAGCTGCCCGCGGCCGCCAGCCTTTCGGCGAGCATCTGGAACGGGGCCACGCCGATGCCGCCGCCGACGAGCAGGGCGCTCTGCACACCCTCTGTGACGAAGCCTGTGCCCAGCGGCCCCGCCAGCGACAGGGTCTGCCCCACGTCCACGGCGGCGAGCGCGGCGCTGCCGTGGCCGCGCGCCTCGATGAGCAGGGCGATCGAGTCTCCCCTCACGGCATGTACCGAGAGCGGCCGCCGCAGGACAAAGCCGCCTCTCGGCACGGCGACCATCACGAACTGGCCGGCAACGGCGCGACGCGCGAGATGCGGCGCCACGAGCGAGACCACGGCAAACGTGCCGTGGCGGCGCACGTCGCTGACGCGGCAGTCGACGGTCACCGCTTTCTGGACCATGCTGCTGCCGGCAGGGACGGCGCTCACCGTGGCACCTGCGCCGCGTCCTGGGCGAGCAAGTCCTGCAGGCAGCGTACGGTGACGCGCGGCCGCTGAGCTGCCTCTATGGCCGACACGGCCGCAGAGGCGCCCGCCAGCGTGGTGATACAGGGCACACCGCGTCGCAGGGCGGCGCTGCGGATCTCGTGACCGTCGCTGCGTGCCCCGCGACCCAAGGGCGTGTTGACGACGAAGTCGACCCGCCCTTCGTCGATGAGGTCGACGACGTGCGGTGTGCCCTCGGTGACCTTGTTGACCTCGATCGTGGGGACACCGAGGCTCTGCAGAGCTCGTGCCGTGCCGCGTGTGGCGAGGATCCTGAATCCGAGGCCGTGGAGGCGCTGTCCGAGGATGGTGGCGGCCGACTTGTCGGTGTCGCACACCGAGAGGAAGACCGTGCCCTCGACCGGCAGCGGAGAGCCTGCCGCTACCTGAGCCTTGCCGAAAGCGGTCGGGAACGTGTCGGCGATGCCCATGACCTCGCCGGTCGACTTCATCTCCGGACCGAGGCGCGTGTCGGCGCCCGGAAAGCGGTTGAAAGGCATGACCGCTTCCTTGACGCTGACGTGCTCGGGCACACGTCGGTCGGGCAGGCCCAGCTCGCGCAGCGGCGTGCCCAGGATGACGCGTGTGGCTATCTTGGCCAGCTGCACACCGGTGGCTTTGCTCACGAAGGGCACGGTGCGTGAGCCGCGCGGATTGACCTCCAGCACGTAGAGCTCGTAGTTCTGGTAGGCGAACTGGACGTTGAGCAGACCCTTGACGCCCAGCGCCATGGCCAGAGTCGCGGTCTGCTTGCGCACCTGCTCGAGGGTGCCCTCGCCGAGAGACAACGAAGGGATGACACACGACGAATCGCCGGAGTGTACGCCCGCCTCCTCGACGTGCTGCATGATGGCGCCTATGTACACGTTCTCGCCGTCGGAGACCGCGTCCACGTCGACCTCGATGGCATCCTCGAGGAACTTGTCGATGAGCACCGGGTGGTCCGGGCTGGCGCTGATGGCTGTGCCCATGTAGTGGCGTAGTTCGTCGGCATGGTAGACGATCTCCATCGCGCGGCCGCCGAGCACGAACGAGGGTCGCACCAGCAGCGGGTAGCCGATGCGCTCCCCGATGGCCGCAGCCTCGTCGACACTCGAGGCGACGCCATACTCGGGGCAGCGGATGCCCAGCTCCTGCAGCAGCGTGCCGAAGCTGCCACGGTCTTCGGCCAGGTGGATGGACTCGTGCGGCGTGCCGAGCAGCGGGATGCCGGCGGCCGCCAGCGCGGCGGCAAGCTTGAGCGGCGTTTGGCCGCCGAACTGCACGATGACCCCGAGAGGGCGCTCGTTGGCGACCACGGCGGCCACGTCCTCCAAGGTCAGAGGCTCGAAGTAGAGGCGGTCGGAGATGTCGTAGTCGGTGGAGACCGTCTCTGGATTGCAGTTGATCATGATGGCCTCGTAGCCCTGTTCGCGCACGGTCATGGCGGCGTGGACGCAGCAGTAGTCGAANNTCGGCGGCGCACGTGTCGACCGCCTTGTAGACGGGCGTGATGCCGGCTTTCAGACGCTGCTCGGTGATCTCGCTCTCGGTATGGCCTGTGAGCTCGGCGAGCTGGCGGTCAGCGAAGCCGTAGCGCTTGAATCTGCGCAGCAGCGCCGGCGACAGTGTGACCGCCTGGCGCACCTCTTCCTCGAGCACGACCAGGTCGCGGAACTCGCTCAGGAAGAACTCCGAGATGTGCGTGAGACGGTGTATCTCGTCGAGCTCGATACCAGTCCGCAAGGCATGCAGGATGAGCTCGTAGCGCTCGCAACTGGGAACGGCCAGCGCCTTGAGGATCTGCTGCTTGGTCGCCGGCAGCTCAGGTGTGGTGTCCAGCTCGCGCGAACGCAGCGCCTTCTGGAAGGCCTCCTTGAACGTGCGTCCGATGGCCATGGCCTCGCCGACGCTCTTCATGTGCGTGGTCAGCTCGCGGTCGGCGAGCGGGAACTTCTCGAAAGCCCAGCGCGGCATCTTGACCACCACGTAGTCCAACGTAGGCTCAAAGCAGGCGGGCGTCTTGCGCGTGATGTCGTTGCTGATCTCGTCGAGCGTGTAGCCCACAGCTAGTCTGGCGGCGATCTTGGCGATCGGGAACCCGGTGGCTTTCGAGGCCAAGGCTGAGCTGCGTGAGACGCGCGGGTTCATCTCGATGACGGCCACTTGGCCGTCGACCGGGTTGACGGCGAACTGGATGTTGGAGCCCCCGGTATCGACGCCGATCTTGCGGATGATCGCCTTGGCCGCGTCGCGCAACTCTTGATACTGCGGGTCCGTCAGGGTGAGCGCCGGGGCTACGGTCACGCTGTCGCCGGTGTGCACGCCCNNAGCTCGAACTCGTGCCAGCCGGCCACAGACTCCTCGAGCAGCACCTGGGTGATCGGGCTGAGCCGCAGGCCGTGCTCGGCGATGCGCCTCAGCGCGGCGGCGTCGGAAGCGATCCCGCCGCCGCTGCCGCCCAGCGTGTAGGCCGGACGCACGACCAACGGGAGACCAAGTTCGGCCGCTGCCGCCTCGACTTCACCGAGGTCGTGCGCCAAGGCGCTGCGCGGCACGCGCAGACCGAGCTCCTCCATGGCGGTGCGAAACAGCTCTCGGTCCTCGGCCTTGGCGATCGCCTCGCTGTCGGCGCCGATCATCTCCACTCCCCACAGGTCGAGGACGCCGCTCTGCTTGAGTTCCATGGCCAGGTTGAGGGCTGTCTGGCCGCCCAGCGTGGGCAGCAGGGCATCTGGTCGCTCGCTCTCGATGATGCGCGTGAGCGTGCTCACATCGAGTGGCTCGATGTAGGTGCGCGAGGCAAAGTCAGGGTCGGTCATGATCGTCGCCGGG
>PMKX01000107.1:6706-15981 GCA_003158705.1 Actinomycetota bacterium | reverse complement strand
CGCGGGGACGAGCAGGATGTCCTTCTCAGTGGCCGGCCGCGGCGCCACAAGCCGAAGCTGTGGCCTGATGTCTGCCGCCTGAAGGTAGCCGACGATGGTCGATATGCGGTCGGCGCCTTCGGGATGGCTGCCGGTGTCGTGCTCGGCGTAGGCCTCGTCCCAGATGATGGCGGTCTGCATGCCCCTAGGATACCTGCGCCGCTCCGCCGGTGCCACGCCGGCCGTGCACGATCGGCCACTCGCGCACCACCAGATGTAGACTGGCAGCGTGCACCGCATCACCGACCAAGGAGGATCGTGCCGCTATGACGTCCCTGCCCCCGCTGTCCGGCCTGCGTGGTCGTCACTACGTCACCGACATGGACTTCACCCATGAAGAGTTGGAGGCGCTGCTCGAGCTCGCAGTGGCTCTTAAGGCGTTGCGCGCCAAGAGGCGCCTGACGCCCTTCCTACCCGGTCGCCACCTGGCGATGATCTTCGAGGCGGCCTCCACGCGCACGCGCGTCAGCTTCGAGAACGGCTTCGCCGAACTGGGCGGCAACGCCCTCTATCTGCGGCCGGGTGAGATCCATCTGCCCGGCCGGGAGACGGTCGGCGACACCGCCCGCACGCTGTCGCGCATGTGCGACGCGATCGAGATCCGCACCAAGAAGAACGAGACCATCGAGGAGCTCGCCAGACACGCCTCTGTGCCGGTGATCAACGGCATGGACGCCAACCGTCACCCGGTCCAGTCGATGAGCGACATGCTCACCGTTTTGGAACACGCCGGCAAGCTCAACGGCGTCACCTTCGCCTACGTCGGTGACGCCGCCCACCCCTGCAACTCGCTGGCCACGACGGCCACCAAGCTCGGCCTGAACGTGCGCATCGGCAACGCCGCCGGCTACGAGATCGGCCCCGATATACGCGCGGCGGCGGCGGCCAACGCGGCCGCCAGCGGCGGCTCCTTCCTGCTCACCAACGACCCGCTCGAAGCCATCCACGACGCCGACTTCGTCTACACCGACTGCTGGTGGTGGACCGGCCAGGAGGACGAGTACAAAGACCGTGTGGCCGCCTTCAAGCCGTTCCAGGTGAACCGTGAGCTGTGGTCGCACACCAAGCCCGGCGCCAAGTTCATGCACTGCCTGCCGGCCATGCGCGGCGAGGAGGTCACCGACGAGGTCGCCGACAGCGAGGCGTCGATCATCTTCCCGCAAGCGGAGAACCGTCTGCACTTCCAAAAAGCCCTGATGCTCGCCCTGATCGGCATCGACGAGCTGCCGGCCGACCTCGACCTGCAACCGATCGGCCGCGCTCTGCTCGTGTGAGCGCCTCGGGTCTGAAGACGGCGGCCGAGCGGCAGTAGGCGTGGATGCGTCAGCCCTGGCAGCTCCCGTCGTTGGGGGCGCCGCCCGGCACCAGCTCTTTGCCGTACGGCAGGCAGAAGTCCTCAGCCTCGTAGCCTCGCCGCGCGAAGAAGGCCGCCGAGGCTTCGTTGCCGACCACCACCTGACACTTGCACTTGAGCGCCCCCTTGGCCACGAAGCGCCGCTCGAGCTCATCCATGAGCGCGTCGCCGACGCCGTGGCGGCGCCAGTCTGCGTCAACGGCCAGGTGGTACACGTAGGCGCGGCGGCCGTCCCANNTCGCGCTGCAACTTGAGGAGCACGTGCTCCCTATCGTCCGACGGCCGCATCCACAGCCCCGTGCGCTGCCAGAGGTCGTGGACCTCGTCGAACTCCGCCAGCGCGAACTCATCGACGGTGAACAAGCTCTTCGTCATGCGGCTCTCCCCCACCTTCGACAGTGATAGCCTTCTCATACTACGCTATGGGCGACGAGAGGCCCGAAAGGTGCACGCGGCCGTAGTGGTGGCCGTGACTGAGCAGGCTCTCGTCGCCAGAGTCCGGCAAGCGCATGGCAGGAGGCTTTCGTGACCCTACAGGAAGGCGTCACCGCAGAGCCGACGCAGCGACCCGCAGGCGAAGCGCCGCACGATACCCTGGAGGGCCAGATCCAGGAGACGGCGCGCCGCATCTTCTCGCTCACGACCAAGCCCAAGCTCTCGCGCTGGTCGGCGGAGCGCTGGCAGACCGAGATGATGGACTGGGCGATGCAGGACGAACGCCTCAAGGTGGAGCTGTTCCGCTTCGTCGACGTCTTCCCCACTCTCGGCTCACGAGCTGAAATCGCCCGCCACCTTCGTGAGTACTTCGGCCAGGAGGGCGTGCACGCACCGGCGCCGCTGCGCCTCGGCATCGGGCTTGCGGCGCCCGGCTCACCGTTGTCGCCGGTCGCCGGCGCCGTGATCCGCAAGCAGTTGCGCGCCTTCGCGCAACGCTTCATCGTCGGCCGGGATGCGCGCAGCGCCGTCCCGACCCTGCGCGCGCTGCGCCGCGCCGACACGGGCTTCACGCTCGACGTGCTCGGCGAGGCGTCGGTGAGCGAAGCCGAAGCCGACGCCTATGCCCACGCCTATCTAGAGCTCCTCGACGGACTCGCGCAAGAGGCGGCCTCTTGGCAGCCAGCCGCGATCGTCGACCAGGCCGCCTGGGGACCAGTGCCGCGCGTCAACCTTTCGCTGAAGATCACTTCGCTGTACTCCCAGATCGATCCCGTCGACTTCGCCGGCAGCGTGCGCGCGGTCGCCGAGCGCCTGCGACCGATCATGCGCAAGGCCATGCACACAGGCGCCGCCCTTACGCTCGACCTTGAGCAATTCCGCTACCGCGACCTGACCGCTGCCGTCTTCCGCGAGTTGCTCGATGAGGACGAGTTCCGCGAGTACGACCAGGCTGGCTTGGTGCTGCAGGCCTATCTGCGCGACGCCGAAGCCGACCTCGCGCACCTCATCGACTGGGCCGAGGCGGGCCGGCGGACCATCAGCCTGCGCCTGGTCAAAGGCGCGTACTGGGACTACGAGACGGTGCTGGCGGCACAGGAGGGCTGGCCGCTGCCCGTGTTCACCCACAAACCGGACACCGACGCCATGTTCGAACGCCTGGTCCGGACCATGCTCGAACACCCCTCCATCAGGCCCGCCTTCGCCAGCCACAACGTACGCTCGCTGGCGGCTGTCATGGCTACAGCGCGCTCCCTGAGCGTGGCCGATGACGCCTTCGAGATTCAGATGCTGCACGGCATGGGCGACCCAATCAAGGAGGCGGTGCGCGCCCTCGGTCTGCGGCTGCGCGAGTATGCGCCCGTCGGCGAGCTCATCCCCGGCATGGCGTATCTGGTCCGGCGCTTGTTGGAGAACACCGCCAACGACTCCTTCCTGCGCCACACCTTCGTCGAGGGCGAGGCCGTGGACCAGCTCGTGCAGCCGCCACAGCCCTCGCCCGAATTCCCGTGCCAGCCGCACCTCGCCGTCGTCGCGTCGACCGATCCAGCTTCGCCCAGCCCGTTCCGCAATCAACCGCACGCCGACTTCAGCCGCCGGGAGAAGCGCGACGACTACGATGCCGCCCTGGCCGCCGTTCGCAACCGTCTTGGCAAGCCGTCACCGCTGTGGATCGGCGGCCGCCAGATCACCACGAAGCACCGCGAGGCCTCGTTCAACCCGGCCCGACCGGCTGAGACCGTCGGCGTGACCAGCTACGGCGGCCCCGCCGAGGCGCTGGCCGCGGTCGAAGCCGCCCGCCGAGCTCAGCCGGCGTGGGGTGACACGCCGCCGGCGCAGCGGGCAGCGCTCCTCTTCAGGGCCGCCGAGCTCATGCGCGGCGAGCTCTGCGAGCTCGCCGCTCTCGAGACTCTGGAGGCCGCAAAGACGCGCCGCGAGGCAGACGCCGACGTCGGCGAAGCCATCGACTTCCTCGAGTACTACGGCCGCGAGATGCTGCGCCTCGGCGGACAGCGCAAGATGGGAGGCGCCCCCGGCGAGCTCAATCACTACTTCTATCAGCCGCGCGGCCCGGCTCTTGTCGTGGCACCCTGGAACTTCCCCCTGGCCATCCTCACCGGCATGACCAGCGCCGCTCTGGTGGCCGGCAACACGGTCATCGTCAAGCCCGCCGGCCCCACTCCCATCATCGGCGCCCAGCTGGCGCGCATCCTGCATGCCGCGGGCGCGCCGCCAGGAGTGGTCAACTACCTGCCCTGCTCCGGCGGCGAGGTGGGCGATCTCCTAGTCACCCATCCCGATGTCAGCCTCATCGCCTTCACCGGCTCCCAGGAGGTCGGTCTGCGCATCATCTCGCAAGCCGCCCAACACCCGGCCCGCGACGGCGTCAAGCACGTGATCGCCGAGATGGGCGGCAAGAACGCCATCATCGTCGACAGCGACGCCGACCTGGACGTGGCCGTGCTGGAGACGATCGTCTCCGCCTTCCACTACTCGGGGCAGAAGTGCTCCGCCGCGTCACGCGTAGTGGTGCTCGAGCAGGCCTATGAGACGTTCGTGAACCGGCTCGTGGAGGCGACCCGCAGCCTCCGAGTCGGGCCGCCGGAAGACCCCGCCACCCGCGTCGGGCCTGTCATCACCGCCGCGGCCAAGGAGCGCATCGAAGAGTTCATCGAGCAGGGCAAGAGCGAGGCCCGCCTGGCCTTCGCCGGCGGGCCTCCCGCAGGTGGCTGGCCCGACCACGGCTTCTACGTGGCTCCGCACATCTTCGTCGACGTCCCGCCGCAGGCCGTCATCGCCCAGGAAGAGATCTTCGGCCCTGTGGTGGCGGTCTTGCGCGCCAGGGACATGGACGAGGCGCTGGCTATCGCCAACGGCACCCGCTTCGCCCTTACCGGCGGCCTCATCTCGCGCAGCCCGGCCACTATCGCCCGCGTGCGCCGCGAGTTCCGCGTCGGCAACCTCTACATCAACCGCGGCATCACCGGCGCGCTCGTGGAGCGCCAGCCCTTCGGAGGCTTCAAGATGAGCGGCATCGGCTCCAAGGCCGGCGGTCCCGACTACCTCCTGCAGTTCATGGAGCCGCGCACCATCACCGAGAACACCATGCGCCGCGGCTTCGCCCCACCTGACTGAACTCACCTCCCCCTTCCGGCCGCAGCCGCACTTCAGAAACACCGCAGAGCTTCCGATACACCAGGTAAAGGTAGCGTCACGTATCGGGAGGCTTTAAGTGGTCCGTCGCTCGCTGCATCACCTGAGCCCGTTCATCGGGCTGATTCTCATCCTCGCAACGTACGTGCTGCTCGCCAGCCTCCTGGCGCCAGCGCACTGACGCAAGGCCAGGCGAGGAGCCGGCGGCCGCCCTGCCGATCTGTCGCCCGCCCTGCACGCCACGTCTCCGTCTCGCGCACGTCCCTCCGAACCCATACGTCCGATTCGCCGTAGCGCGAACCTTCTGCCGCCGGCGCCCGTCTCCAGAGGAGACCGCAACGCTCGCCCCGCCCGGAAGGAGTCGTCATGAGAGTCAGGACAGTCTTGCGCCCACGGTTCGCCATCCCTTTGGCCGCGATCGCTCTAATCGTCGTGTTCACGGTGCTGGGCGCCACGCGTTCGGCAAGCCGCATCTCCGGTACCGCGGTCCAGTCCCCGTCCAGCCATGCGGTGGCCACCAAGGCGACCGGGGCCACCCAGAACTCGGCGCTGCATGCTGCAGATGCCGGCGTCGCCTTCGGCCAAGCAGCCCCCGTCCCTGGGGGCGCCACGAGCGCGTCGGACACGTCGGCCAGTAGCGCGAGCAGCAACCTGAGCTTCGACCAGCTGCCGCCGGTGGCCAGCAAGCACTACCTGGTGCGCACCGGCGACATGACTCTGGTGGTCAAGCGCGGCTCGCTGTTCGCCACCGTGGACCGTATCACCGCGCTCACCACCGGCATGGGCGGCTACATAGTCTCCAGCGCCGTGGGTACCATACCGAACGCCGCCGAGCCCACGCCGCTACCGCTCGACGCTCAGCAGAGCGACACTGGCAAGGCCGCAGCCGCACGCGTGCAGATCACTGGTGAACCCTATGCGACCATCACCGTGCGCGTGCCGGCCGGCAGGTACGACCAGGCCGTCCGCCGCTTCGGCGCATTGGGCGACGTGAAGCAAGTCGACAGCTCGAGCGACGACGTCACCAGCCAGTATGTCGATCTCCAGGCCCGTCTTGACCACTATCGCGCCGTGGAGCACCGCCTGCTCAGCTTCCTGTCCGCGGCCACCAACGTCGGCCAGGCGCTGGCGGTGCAGGACCGCATCGACCACACACAGCTCACGGTCGAGGAACTGAGCGCTCAGATCAAGCAGCTCAAGGAGACGACCGACTACAGCACCCTGACCGTCTCGCTGAGCGAGAACGAGCCGCCGGCCGCCGGTCACATCGGCAAGTCGGGCAGCTTCACCGGCGCGCTGACCCACTCGTTGCGCCTGGTCGTGGACGGCGCCAAAGTCACCGTCGTCGCCCTCGGGGCCTTCCTGCCGTTCGCCGTCCTGGTCCTCATCGCCATCGTGGTCATCCGCCTCGTGTGGCGGCGCTTCGGCGGCCCCCGGCGCCAGCCGCAGTCTGCGGCGCCGCTCGAGTCCTGAGAACGCCGCCTGCACCCGCAGTCGGCAAGGCCGCCGCGACCGCGCCGGTCGCACGCTTGGGTCGGCCCAGGCGTGCGACTGTACGAGTCGGGGAAGAACCTGACTCGATGTCGCAGACGAGGAGGAGACTGTGAAGGCAGTGCGGATCCACAGCTACGGTGGCCCGGAGGTTCTGGTCTACGAGGAGGTCGACACGCCTACGCCCGGCTCCGGCCAAGTCTTGGTTCGCGTCGCGGCGGCCAGCGTCAACCCGTTCGACGTGGCGGTGCGCGAGAACCGCTTCCCCACGCCCAAAGAGCCGCCCAAGACGATCGGCACGGACGGAGCCGGCGTGGTCACCGCGGTCGCCGACGACGTGGGTGACGTAGCCGTCGGCGACGAGGTCTTCTTCAACGGCCTCGGCGTCGGCAGCGAGGGCTCGTACGCTGAGTATGCCCTCCTGGCCGCCGTGCAGGCCGTTCCCAAGCCGGCCAACCTCACGTTCGTCGAGGCCGCGGCCATGGGTCTCGTCTTTCCCACGGCCTACTACGGCCTCGTCAATCGCGGTCAGTTGCGCCAAGGCGAGACCGTCCTCGTGCAGGGCGCCGGCGGCGGCGTGGGCAGCGCCGCGCTGCAGATCGCCAAGGCGCTCGGCGCTCGTGTCATCGCCGTTGTCGGCGACCAGGGCGCCGCCAAGCTAGTGCGCGAGCTGGGCGCCGACGAAGTGATCGACCGCAAAGCACAGGACGTCGTCGCCGAGACCAAGGGTCTCACGGCTGGGCACGGCGTCGACCTCGTCCTGGAGGTCTTCCTCAGCGAGAACCTGGCCACCGACATCGCCGTCATCCGCAAGGGCGGCCGCATAGTCTGCGTCGCCGCGGGAGCTCAAGCGGACGTGGCACTGCCCATCGGAGCAGCCCAGGGCGTCGACGCCTCACTGCTGTTCCTGAGCCTCAACAACGCCGGGCGGGCGGGCGTCGCCGGCATCATGCGCGAGATCGCCAAGCTGAGCGTCGAGGGCCGCGTGAAAGCTGTGGTTGGCGCGACACTGCCGCTTTCTGAGGCGCGTCACGCCCACGAACTGCTTGCCGGCCATCACGTCGGCAAGATCGTGCTCGTGCCCTAGCTCACACCCCTTTGCCGTTGCCGCGGATCGCTTCCTCGCGATCGCGGCGCAGCTCCAAGCGAGGGATCAGCGTCTCGATCACGGTGACCAGTGTCTCGAGCCGCTCGGTCTCGGAGATCGACTCCAGCAGTTGCTGCTTGAGAGCGACGCCGAAGTCAACAGCGGCAGCCAGAAGAAACGAGAGCGGCTCCTCGCCGACCGGCCGCCGCGGTGACTCCACGTCCATCAAGGCGAGCATGCGCAGAAAGAGCGCTACGGCCTTCTCCTGGATGTCGAGAGCGGCCTCCGCCGAGAGGTCGCCGAAGTACTCGATCTGTCCGTGCAGGCACTCGCCTTCCGGATCGGCAGGCTCCACGACCTCCAGCAGCCGGAAGCGGCGGCGGCCTTCGACGAGCAGGTTCAGGCGACCGTCCTCGAACTCCTCGATGACCTCCACCATGCGGGCCGTGCAGCCCGCCCCCGCCACCACGTCCTTCTGCTGTAGGAGCACGCCGAACTCGCCGCCGCCGGCGCGGCATTCGGCGATCAGACGCTTGTAGCGCTCCTCGAAGATGTGCAGGGGGACAACCTCCCCCGGCACCAGCGCCAGCGGCAGCGGGAACAGGGGGATGAGAGTGCGCTCAGAGCTCGGCATGCCAGGCGAGGACGATGGCTTCCAGCTTGGCCTCGCTAGCCGCCTCGGGATCGTCATCGAACTCGGGCAGCTCCACGATCCAGCGGTGCAGCTCGACGAAGTTCAGGTCGAGCGGATCGGCCTCCGGATGCGCTTCCGCGAGCGCGTAGGCGATCTCCACGGGAGTGTCCCAAGTGAGTCCCATGTGTACTCTCCAAGACCGGAACGGCGGACACGCCCAGTGTACCCCACGCAACGGGTAGCGACCTGATGTCCGGCCACCTCAGACGGCGTCACGCCGGCTAGCCCGCGGCGACGGTCCCTGGCGCGTTCGTCACTTGTCGTCGTCCGCACTGCGCAGGCACACATACATCGTGTACTCCTGGGGCCGGTCGCAGAAGACGTCGCTGACCGGCACCGGGTGCACGCCCGCGAAGACCGCGCCGAGCAGCTCCTCGAAGCGCTCGTAGCGTGCCGGCGACCAGAACACGGCCGCCCCGCCGGCGCGCAGGGCGTCGTGCGCGAGGCGAACGCCGGCCTCCGAGTACAGGCCGGCGTTCGCGGNNACAGGCTCGATCTCGGCCACCATCACGGAGGCGACGCGCGGCTCATCCAGAGCGGCCTCGAGAGCGTAGCCCAAGCCGAGGCCGCCGATCAGCACCGTCAGGGTCGGCGCACGAAGGAACGCCAGGGCCGCGATGACCAGCGCCCGGCTGGACACCTCGTTGGCGGCCGAGATCAGAAACGTGCCGTTGCTGATCACTTCGAGGTCTCCGCCTGTACGCCGTAGCACCAGCTCGCCAGCCACGCCGGCGGCTCGTTCCAGCACAACGGACTGCGTGACTACGTCGCCGGCGCCGTCCAGACCGGCCACGCCGCCTTCAGTCTCTCGTTCTCAGGTAGTCGGCAATGAGCTTGTCAACGTGCCGGCGCACGTCGTCCGGCAGCGGCGGCACCTCGTGCGTGGCCAGGATCGAGTGAGCCTTGTCGACGGCATCCTTCACCAATGTGGTGCCCACGTAGTGGTCGAAGGGCTCCCGCTGCCACAGCCGAGGCTGCCACAGCTCCCCGGCGCGGTAGAACTGCCGCGTGCTCTTGCAGCC
>PMKX01000107.1:0-6659 GCA_003158705.1 Actinomycetota bacterium | reverse complement strand
GCATGCCCTCGGCGCCGGCCTGCAAGTTGCATGCCTTGGCGTCGGAGCTCACGGCGCTGCCCTGGCTGCGCAGGCCGTAGTGGCGGCCCATCTCGATGCAGATGACGTTGATCAGCGCCTGCTCCGGCGTACCGGCCAGGTACAGGCCGGTACGCATCTCGGCCGCCGCCGAACCGATGGCCGAGACCAGCGCGCAGCCTGGTGCCGCGAGCTGGAAGATCACCACGGCCGAGAGCAGCTCGGCCATGTTCAAGATACTCGTGCCGAGCACGCTCATCGGCCCCGTCGTGCCCATCTGCGGCATCGGCAGAATGAACACGGGCACGCCGGCTTTGGCCAGCTGGATGTGCGCCTCGGTCATCTCGGCGTCGTGTTGCAGAGGCGCGATGGTACAGTTGGTCACCGAGTAGATGGGGCGTTCCTTTAGAGGCGCCCCGGCGATGGCCGTGAGCATCTCCAGAAACACCGGCGCCTGGTCCGGCACACGGACCTCGTCCTGAAGGTGCTTGCGCGAGTTCTCGAAGGCGATGCGCGCCATCTCGAGGTTGCCGGCGCGCGAGTCCACGTCGTGCGGCGTGATGGTCGCCCAGGTGAAGTCGATCTCGGGAAGAGCGTCGAACAGCCGCGCCATCTGGCGCAGATCCTCCTGCGTGCCCTCGTGGCGCTCGCCGGTCAGGTCGTCGAGCATGTATGTGGCGGCACCGTCACTCGTGTACACCGGGCCGTCGTCGCTCACCCAGCAGTCGTATGCCGGGTCGCGACCGGCCAGAAGGATGTCGCGCGGCACGGTCTTCAGGCAGCGCTCGATCAGGTCCCACGGCAACTTGGCAGTGAGCTTCTCTGCGTCCACCACCGCGCCGGCCTCGCGCAACAGGGTCGTGAGTGTCGGTGAGTTGTAGGCGACGCCGACGTGTTCGAGCACGCGCACAGTCTGCTCGTGCACGAACTGCCGGTCGGCCTCGGTCAGGTACTGCAGTCGCGGTCGAGTCACGCTTCCCCCCGGTCCTCTGCTCTCATCCTACTGCGCTGCTTGGTCCTTCCAGGGTACCCGGTCTGCAGGTGCGCCGACGCTGCGCGCGTAGGCATCGATCACCTCGTCGATGTGCCGGACCACGTCGTCAGGCAACGGCGACACCTCGTGAGAGGCGATGATCTCGTGGGCACGCTCGGCGGCCTCGCTCACGAGCGGCCGCCCAGCATAGTGCTCGAACGCTTCGCGCTGCCACACGCGCGGCTGCCAGAGCTCACCGGCGCGTGCCAGCGTGCGCGTGCTCTTGCGCGCCAGGAAGTGGCCNNCCGACGATGTCGCAGTCGAGCATGACCTTGGCGAGACTGACGGTCTCGGCGCCGTCCATGAGACTGAAGGCGAGCAGGGAGTCGGCGCCGGCAAGCGCGCCCGAGAGCGCCGTGAGCATCCCCTCGGCGCCGGCCTGCTGGTTAGTCGCCTTGGCGTCGCTCGTCACGGCGCTGGCGGTCACCGGTAAGCCGTAGAAGCGACTCATCTCGATGCAGATGAGGTTCATGAGCGCCACTTCCGGCGTGCCGCACAAATAGGCGCCGCGACGCATCTCCGCCGACGCGGCGCCGATACCACTGATCAGACCGCAGCCCGGCTGCGCGAGCTGGAAGAGCACGACAGCGCTGAGCAGCTCCGCCATGTTGACGATGCACGAGCCCAGGATGCTCATGGGGCCGGTCGTACCGGTGAGCGGCATCGGCAGGATGAGCACCGGCACGCCGGCCTTGACCAGCTCCATCGTCGCCTCGGTCATCTCCCGCTCGTGCATGAGCGGGGCGATGGTGCAGTTGATGGTGCTGAAGATGGGCCGGTCCCAGAGCGAGCCGCCGGCGACCGCCTGGAAGATCTCGAGCAGCGGCCGCACGTGGGCCGGCTGCCGCACTTCGTCCTGAAGGTGCTTGGTGCAGTTGGCCAAGGCGATCGCCTCGATCTCCAGACCGGACGTCGAGGCGTCGAGGTCGCGAGCAGAGATCGAGGGCCACGTGTAGTCCACCTCGGGCAAGGCGTCGAACAGTCTCATGACGTCGCGCATGTCGGCGGCCGTGCCCTCGCTGCGCTCGCCGGTCACGTCGTCGTACATGTAGGTGCCGGTACCGTCGGTGCAGAACTTGAGCGTCTCGTCGCCGAGCATCACGTCGTGGGCAGGGTTGCGGGCTGCCAGGCGCACCGGCCGGGGGCACGTGGCCAGGCAGCGCTCCACCAGCTCCCAGGGCAGCTTGGCCGTGAGACGCTCACGATCGACCGTGGCGCCGGCCTCGGCGAGCAGGTCGATGGCAGACGGCGTGTGGTAGCCGATGCCCACTTCCGCGAGCACCCGCGCCGTCTGTTCGTGGATGAACTGCCGGTCGGTCTCGCTGAGGTAGGTCATCCTGGGTCGAGTCATGGGTACTCCCGTCAGTGTGGGATGGCGAGCCATCGTGCGATGACGTCGTCGATGTGCCGATCCACGCCGTCGGGCAGCGGCTCGACCTCGTGCGTCGCCAACAGCTCGTGCGCACGCTCCACGGCCTGCTGCACGAGCGGCTTCTCCTTGAACTCTTCGAACGTGCCGCGCTGGAAGCTTGCCGGCCGCCAGACCTCCGTGCGCGAAAAGGTGCGCGTGCTGCGGCGCCCCAGATAGTGACCCCCGATGCCCACGCCGATGATGTCGTCCATCAGCGCCTTGGCTTCGTCGATCGGGTCCTCGCGCAGGTAGCGGCGGATGGCGGCTACCGAATCACAGTCGAGGATCACCTTTGCCAGGCTCGAGTTCTGGACGCCATCCAAGCCGCCGCAGGCGATGAGCGAATCGGCGCCGGCCAGGGCGGCCACGAGGCCGGTCATGCCACCCTCGGAGCCGGCCTGGAAGTTGCAGGCTTTGGCGTCGCTGGAGATACCGGTCGCCTGCGTGAGGAGCCCGTAGCGCTTGCTCATCTCCAGGCACATCAGGTTGATCAGGCCTATTTCGGGACCGGCGCTGATGTAGCCACCGGTGCGCATCTCGGCCACCGCCGAGCCTACGCCCGAGATGAGTGCGCAACCCGGTTGGGCCAGCTGGAACAGCACCACCGCCGAGAGCAGCTCGGCCATGTTGACGATGCACGTGCCGAGCAAGGTCATCGGCCCGGTGGTCCCGGCCTGGGGCATCGGCAGGATGAAGATGGGCACGCCGCGCCGGCACAGCTTAAGCCCGGCCTCGGTCATCTCTTTGTCGTGCTGCAGCGGCGCGATGGTGCAGTTCGTGACCGAGAAGTACGGGCGCTCCGTGAGCGGCGCGCCGACAGCCGCCTCGTAGATCTCCAGGATCGGCTCGACCATCTCCGGCGTGCGCACCTCGTCCTGCACGTGCTTGCTCGAGTTGCGCACCATGGTGGCCTGTGCCACGAGCGGCATCGTCCACGGGTCCACGTCGCCAGTCATGGGCGACGGCCACACCACGTCGATCTCGTCGAGCGCATCGGACAGGCGCGCCAGCGTGGCGAGGTCATCGGCAGTGCCCGGCCGGCGCTCACCTGTCAGGTCGTCGTACATGTAGGTCGTCATCCCGTCGCTCGTGGCCACCAGGGGCCACTCGCCGAGCACACGGTCGTTCACTGGCCGGCGCCCCGCCAGAAGGATCCGCTTGGGGACAGTCTTCAGGCAGGCTTCGATCAGCTCCCAGCCTAGCCGAGCCGTGAGGTTCTCTCTGTCGACCTGTGCACCAGCCGCCGCGAGCAACTCGATCGCCTGCGGCGTGTTGTAGGCGACGCCCACCTCTGCCAGCACGCGCAGCGTCTGTTCGTGCACGAACTGCTTCTCGCCCTCGGAGAGATACGTGATCCTTGCCTGCGCCACCGCCGTTCCTCCTCACTTGCACTCGACGCACAGTCTGCTGCCGTCGGCAGCACACTCACGTGTCGCACACGCTAGCACATCGCCCGCCAGACTCGCACGCGACGAGCGTCCTATGGCCAGGTTTGCCGCAGAATCCGTAGCTCAGGCTGGCCAACAACAAGGGATTCGTGCCGTCCGGCCATTCACGGACTTAGGACACGAATCCCTTGTGGCGTGCCCGACTTGTGGCGCCCCAGGCCTCTGATGCGCCCGGCCGCCTGCACACATCTGCCGTTGGGCCCTACGCTTCTTACGTCTGCCGCCGGGCGTCACGCCTCTCTACGCCTGCTGACGCGGCGTGCCGCACTTGGCGCAGAAACGCGCCTCGGCCGACGGGAAGGCGCTGCCGCACTTGATGCAGAACCGCGCCGATGCGGCGGCCGCGCTCTGCGCCGTCGCCGGCGCGCCCTCTGCGGCCGCCGGGGCAAGCGCCGCCGGAGCGGCTTGCGCGGGTGCCGCCGGAGGCGACGACATGGTCGGCACGGGCAGCGTCGGCTGAACGGCCGGGGCCGGGGCCGCGACCTGCGCCGGGGGCGCAGGCTGAGACATGGGCGCCGGCGGCACAGGTTGAGCCAGCGGAGCTGGAGGCGCGATAGTGGCGGCGGCTGGCGTCCCGACCTCAGCGTACTTGAGGAAGCCGGCGACGCCGACGACCGCGGCACCGATTAGCGCCACGAAGATGCCCCAGCGCAAGCCAAAGTGGACACCAAATTCCTGGGGTGCCATGAACAGGCGGATGAAGACGATAAGCGCCGAGACAGCACCACACGCCAAGGCAATCACAGCGTCCTGGACTGGCAGCGCAGCGCCGAGCTCAGGCACAAGATGGCGCAGCACTGCAGCCGCAGCCACCAGACACAGCAGGAAGGTGAGCCAGCCCAGGTAAGCGCCGTGCCAACCGTTCAACGTGAAATCGAAACCGCCAGCCCCGTACCCGTACCAGGGAGTCACGGTGCCGATGAACATGAGCACGAAGCCCCCGCCGATGATCCAGTCGTTGCGTGACACCCTGCTCGCGTCCATCTCCACTCCTTGTCCCACGCTTGACCCTGCAAGGTCAATGCTCACGCAATCTTCCTCCCAGCGCAATGGGCAACGTCGGTGACTCGTGGCGGCGGAGCAACAGCCGTGTGCAGGGGAAGCAGCAGGGGCCGCGGCGTTACTCTGCTTCACGACGTTGTGACACTCTCAGCCTGCCGAGCGATGTGTCGCCGTCCAATCCGCCATGCGATCGGTAGCCATTCTAGTAGCTGAGGAAGCCCTGGGGGGGCGGCGATTCGTTCGGCAGTCGAGTCGTGGGGTCGCCGTAGGCGCAGCCGTTCTGCAACGTCTTGTGACGAACGCCTCCGGCTTGCCGTTGGTCTGCGGCCGCCGCGGGCGCGTGCGCAGATGCCGCAGGCCGTGTGCACAGACGCGCTCGCCGAAGGCCTGAGAGACGTAGCAGCTTCCGTTGTCGGTCAGCAAGCGCTCGACCGTGATGCCGTGGCTTTCGCAGAAGGTCAGAGCGCGCTCCAAGAAGGCGGTCGCCGTGGCGCTGCGTTCGTCGCTGAGCTCCTCGGCATAGGCCAGGCGTGTGGCGTCATCGACGGCCACGTAGGCGTAGTCCCAGCCGATGCCGCCATGCTCGTAGCGGTGGCTCCAGCCGTGGATGCGCTTGCCGCCGCAGGGCCCGATGCGGCCCAGCTTCTTGGTGTCGACGAGGTCAGTCTGGCGTTAGGATGCGACATGCGGGCCTCCCTTTCGGTTCCTGGCTTGGACACCAACAAACCGACAAGGTGGTCCCCTCACCTGTCAACAACGCTGTGAACTGGAGCAGCTCACCTTTTGCGGGAGAGCGCCACACTGCGCCTATCCGCAGCGCACTGATAGAGTACGTGCCGAAGAGCCATACGAGGGACCGCGTGGGGGTCGCCGTCCGGGTCTGAGCCTGAGGGCGACGGGATGGAGCGTCAACAAGGCTGGGTTCCCTGTCTCTGGCCGTTCCTGGAGTCAGTGCTCCACCGCAGCACTCACCGGGAGAGTCACCCGAGTCTGCGGTCCAAACAGCGATTCGCTCAAGGAGGAAGACATGGCTTCATGCGCATCATGCGGACGTGACCTGCCCGAACAGGCCACGTTCTGTCCGCAGTGCGGAGCACCCGCGTGGCCGAGCAGCCAGGTGCAGAGCAGCACACCGCCGCCACCACCCCCGACCTGGGGCCAGACAGCCGTGCAGGGAGGTGGCGCACAAGCTCCTCCAAGCCCTCCCAACTCGTTTGTCGACTTTCTCGCCTTCCGCCGGATGCTGACGCCGGTGATCATCCAGATCATCTTCTGGCTCGCCGAGATCCTCAACGTGATCTTTTGGATCAACTTCATCGACCGCACCGGGCACACAGTAAGCTACTTCGGTGAGAGCAGTCTCAACGGCACTGTGGTGCTTGTCGGCATCGTCCTCATGCTGATCTCGGCCTTGGCCATACGCATCTACCTGGAGCTGCTCGTGGTGATCTTCCGGATCAACGAGAACGTGTCCAGCATCCGCCGGCGGCTCGAGACTCGCTGACGCAGGCCACGTGGCTCAGGTGAAGGAGAAGTCATGACACAGTGCCGATCGTGCGGGGCTCACAACTGTCACCCCGTGACACCGCGTTTGCAGCGTTCGGCGCCGCCATGCCGACATGCGGCGCCAACCGGCGCAAACAACCACCGAGCCTGTCGCCATCACGCCTGAACGACGAAGGGGCGGGATGCCTGTCGGCATCCCGCCCCTTCGTACCACAATTCCGGCGGCGTCCTACTCTCCCGC
>PMKX01000047.1 GCA_003158705.1 Actinomycetota bacterium | reverse complement strand
GCGCTCATGTTGCCGTAGAAGGCCGGCACCTCGACGAAGCCGCCGATGTGACCCAACGCATGCAGCTTGTCGCGCGGCACCTGGTGGTCGAGCACCTCGGCGTAGCCACTAGTGGGGTATATCAGGCCGACGATCATGCGGATCGTCGTGGTCTTGCCGGCGCCGTTTGGGCCCAGAAAGCCGAACACGTCGCCCCGCCGCACCGAGAGGTCGAGGTTGTCGACGGCCAGCGTGCTGCCGAAGCGCTTGGTCAGGCCGTGCGTCGCCAAGACGACGGGCGGTTGGTCGCCGCTCCGCGGCGCCGGACGTCCGTCGTCTACGTCGTTGGGCATCGTCATTGTCGAAGGGCCTCCTGTCAGTGCCACGGCTGCCAAGCCGCGGAAATCAAATGCGTTCCCTCACTGTACCCGCCACCGCACACGGCACGCATCCCGGCCGCCTGGGTCCACTGCGTTCGATTCTCTCTGACTCGTGTGAAGCTGGCCCGGCGGCGCGTTAACTGCACGTGAAGAGAAGCGCTCTCGTATTGAGCGCCGGCCGGCCGGCCGGCGCCAGCGGCCGGCCAGCGTGGTAGGCTCACGGCGCACCGCAGCCGACTCTCTGGAGAAGCGAATGTATCCTCGATCCGCGAGCATCCAAGTCGTGACCGCGCGCATCAAGGAGGCGCGGGCAGGCTCGCCGTCTATTTCTACCACGACACGCCGATGACGAACGAGCACAAACCGTTTCTGGTGCCGGATCCAAGAGGGCGAGAGGGGGAGCTGTGAGTGACTCCAGCAACGCGGGCAGCGGGGACGCGATCCCGCAACGTGACTTCGGCGCTATCCTTGACGCGGCCTTCAGGATCTACGGGGCCAACGCCAACAAGCTGATCGTGCTCGTCGCCATCGTTGTGGTGCCCTTGAGCCTCATCAGCCATCTCCTCACCGGGGTCGTCTTCGCGACGCACGGCGCCGGGCTCTGGCTCGCGACCACGCTGGTCACGCTGCTCATCACGCTCATCACCTACGCGATCCTGCAGGCAGCGCTCATCCGCGGCGCCGCGCAGGCGACAGTCGGTGACACCGTGGATGTGGAAGCCAGCTACAAGTGGGGACTGCGCAAGTTCGGTTGGGTGCTTTTGGTGTCGATCGCGACCGGGATCATGGTGGTTATCGGCTTCGTCCTGCTCATCGTCCCGGGTGTCATCCTGCTGACCCGTTTCGCGGTCGCCATCCCCGCCCTGGTGATCGAAGACCGGGCGGGCGACGCGTTAGGCCGCTCGTGGAAGCTGACGAAGGGCCATTTCTGGCACGTCCTGGGTACCGTGGTCGTCGCCGCACTCATCGCCGGCGTCGTCAGCGGCATCATCAGCACGATCGGGGCGCTCGCCGGTACCAGCTGGTTCACGGACTGGATCTTCGGGTCCATCGGCGAGATCGTCGTGGCGCCGTTCTCGGCGCTCGTGTCGATCGTCCTGTACTTGGACCTGCGAGCTCGCTCTGAGGGGCTCACGACGACCGCGCTGCGCACGGCTCTGAGGGAGGCGCCGCCCTCGAGCTGAGAAAACGACGCTCCTCGGCCTCAAAACTGTTCGGGGGATGCTATGCTGTACAGGTAGGTGGCTCACTCGACATTGGCGACGCAGAGGCGCGGGCAGAACGATCCCCATGAAGCACGAGAACCCTCAGCCCGATTGGCGACGCGTGGCGACCCTGCCTGCAGACGGCAGCCGCTTCCGGGCGAAGCGTCGGCTGCGGCTTTGGGTGCTCCTGCCGATCATCGTCGTCCTGGCAGCCCTCATCATCACTGTAGCCGCCTTTGCCGTCGACCGCGTCGACGGCGACCACATCCTGCCTGGGACCACGGTCGCCGGCGTCGACGTCGGCGGCATGACGTCCGCTCAGGCCGTGAGCGCCGTCCGAGACAAGCTCGACCCGCCACTGCAGCGCGAGCTCACCATCAAGGCGGGCGGGCAGACTCTGAGCGTGCGGCCGGCAGACCTCGGCGTGCGCGCGCTCGTGGCCGAGGCCGTGCGCAAGGCCGTGGCGGAGTCAGGTTCGATGAGCCTGCTGCCGCGCTCCTACCACCGCCTGTTCCACTGGCCGGTGCGCACCTCGATCCCGGTGCGCTACGCCTACCCTACGACGACGATCACGCCCCTGATCGCGCGACTCGCCGCCAAGGTAGACCTGGAACCGCAGAACGCTTCGGTGAAGGCCTCTGCAAACGACATGGCGATCACCTTCACGCACGCACACACGGGCCGCTCGCTCAGCCAGACGAAGGCGGTCGCGGTAGTGCTCAAAGCGCTGCGGACGAACGCCACCGAGGTGCGCCTGCCGGTGACGCCGTCGCCACCGAAGGTGACCGACGCAAAGCTCGGCAAGACCATCACGGTCGACCTCTCGACCAACTCGTTGCGGCTGTACGACGGCTTTCGGGTCCAGCGCACCTTCCCGGTGGCCACCGCCACGCAACCTTACTCGACACCGATCGGCACATGGCACGTGGTGGAGAAGATGCTGCACCCGGTCTGGGTCAACCCAGGCACGCCGTGGGCGGCCAGCATGCCGAAGCAGATCGGGCCGGGGCCCGCCAATCCGCTCGGGCTACGAGCACTGCGCCTGGACGCGCCCGGCATCCTCATCCACGGGACGCCCGAGGACTACTCGATCGGCCANNCACGCCCGTGATCATCTTCGGGGCGCCGCCGTGGGGCGCCTCCAGGACCGCCGGCACGCAGGCAGGGTTCTAGCCGGCGTCCGTTCCCCGGTCTGAGCCACCGTGAGGGTGCGTGTGCTCGTGCCCGTGGACTTCGTGAACATGTGCATGTGGCAGAGCCTGATCGTGCTCGACTCCGCGTTCGTGGCCAGGTGGATGCGCGTGTGGGTGACTGTGCACGAGCGCGCCGTGAACATGCGTGTGCTCGTGGATCAAGTTCACGCTGAGCAGTAGCGCCCGGTCGCTGAGCATGNNTGGGTCGCCACGACGAGCGTCTTGCCGGCCTCATGCAGCGCCTCCAGGAACTCGAGCAGCCACTGGCGCGTGCGCGGGTCGAGACCGCTCATGGGTTCGTCGATGAGCAACACATCAGGGTCGATGGCGAGCACGGCAGCGAGGGCCACCTTCTTCTGCTCGCCGCCGCTGAGCTTGTAGGGCGCCCGCTCGACGAGTGCCTCCAGACCGAGCAGGCGCACCATGTCGTCGACGCGCTGCTGAGCCTCGCCCTGACCGAGCCCCAGGTGCAACGGGCCGAAGGCGATCTCGTCGCGCACCGTGGGACTGAAGAGCTGCGCGTCGGCGTTCTGAAAGACGATGCCGACGCGGCGACGGAACGCCTGTGCCCGTGCTTCGTCGCGCAGCAGCTCGGCGGTGAGCGGCGCACCGAAGGCGCGGATCTCGCCGCCGCTAGGCTGCGCCAGACCGCCGAGAAGATGCAGCAGCGTCGACTTGCCACTGCCGTTGGCGCCCAGGAGAGCGACGCGTTCGCCTTGGTGAATGGTGAGGTCGACGCCTGCTAGCGCGGTCACGCCGGCGCCGTAGGCGAAGTAGACGTTCGCGAGCTCGAACACTTCCGTCATGGCTCAGAACCCGCCCTTGACGGTCAGTTCGAGAACGGCCACGGCGGCCAGCGCCAGCGTGACCGTGGCCGCCCAAGCGTAGTCGAACGAGCGCACGCGCCAGACGGAGAGGGCGCGCACCTCACCGGTGAAGCCGCGCGCCAGCATCGCCGTGTGCACCTGCTCGCTGAGCGCTTGCGAGTGGCCGAACAGAGTGCCCACGGCGGCGGCCACGAAGCGCCGGTCTTCACGCGGCGTGAGCCGGCCCACCGTACGGCTGCGGCGCGCCGTGACCATGCCCTGGACGAGGCGCATGAGCACGAAGACGTAGCGATAGGAGACGGCGAGCACGAAGACGAACGTGCGCGGTACGCGCAGCACGCGCAGAGCGGCGAGCAGCTCGCTCCAAGGCGTCGTCATAGCCAGCAGCACGCTGAACGAGACCGCATCGGTGACACGCAGCACGAGGCGCGCGGCCGTGGCGAGGCCGGTCGCCGTGATCGCGGCGCCGCCCCACAGATGCAAGACAGCGTGCCCCGGCGTGACCCAGCTGGTCGTCGCCGGCACGACGATCGCCAGCGTAAACAGGGGCACGAAGACCCAGGCGCGCAAGGCGAAGCGTCGCAGGCCCAGGCGCGACAAGACAATGAATGTGAGCGCGACGGCGAACAGCGCCAGCAGCGCCGCCAAGTGATCAACGAGCACCGAGGCAAGCAGGAGGGCGAGCAAGCCCACGAGCTTCACGCGCGGGTCGAGGCGCTGCAGAAGGCCGCCGTGCTCGCCGGCGCCGTCGGCGTCCATCGCCGACTCCACCACGTGAGCGACGCCGTTGAGGAGCTTTTCGAGCACCGGCCGGCGCTGGCGACCCGGCGACGACGCACTGGAGCCGCCGAGCATCCAGGCCGGGACAGACGCCCCGACGCTGCCCGGCCCGCCGGCGGAGTCGGTGCCGACGGCGGCTCCCGTCCCGTCTGAAGGGTCGGCGTTTTCGGCGGCGCGCGGAGGAAGGTCGCTCATAGCGACCGCAACTATGACCTACTTGCGCATGACTCGCAACTGCGCTAGGGTCGCGCCATGCACCACGCCCGCGCCACACTCCGCGAACAAGGCTATCGCCTCACGCCGCAGCGCAACCTCATCTGGGAGGTCGTGCGCGGCGCCGGCCGCCACATGACGGCTGAGAAGATCACGGCCGAGGTCAATCGCCAGCTCCCCGACGTGAACGTCTCCACCGTCTACCGCTCGCTCGCCCTGCTGGTGGACCTGGACCTCATCGTTGAGACGCACCTCGAGGGAAGCACGTGCTACTACGAGGTGTCGCCGGAGCCGACCCACCATCACTTCGTCTGCAGCCGCTGCGGCGCCGTGGGCCATTTCAGCGACGAGCTGCTGGCGCCCGTGCACGAGGAGCTCAGCGAGCGCCAAGGCTTTGCCGTGGGCCAGATCCAGGTCACCGCCATGGGCCTGTGCCGCGTCTGCCAGACGGCCGAGGCCCAGGCTGGGCCGTTGACCGACGCGCACCACCCCACAGCGACCGTCTAGCAAGGGAAACACCAGCGATGCACATCCCCGATGGATACCTCGGTCCCGAGACTCTCGCCGCAGGGTGGGCGGTCAGCGTGCCCGTCTGGTACGTCGCCGGCCGCAAGGTCAAGAAGATCCTGACGAAACCCAAGGCGGTACCGGTGCTGGGCGCCAGCGCCGCCTTCAGCTTCCTCGTCATGATGCTCAACGTGCCTGTACTGGGCGGCACCACAGCCCACGCCGTGGGAGCGACCCTGATCGCGGTGATCGCCGGACCCTGGATCGCGGTGCTGGCCGTCACGGCAGCGCTCGCCGTACAAGCTCTGCTCTTCGCCGACGGAGGTCTGCTCTCGTTCGGCGTCAATTGCTTCAACATGGCGATCGTCATGCCGTTCGCCGGCTACGCCATCTATCAACTGATCGCCGGCAACAGCGACCTGCGCTCTGCCCGGCGTCTGGTCGGCGCCGGCCTGGGCTCGTACTTCGCCATCGTGCTGGCGTCCTTCTTCGTCGGCGTCGAGCTCGGCATCCAGCCGCTGCTGCACACCGTCAACGGCATCGCACAGTACAACCCTTACCATCTGAGCACCACGATCCCGGCGATGACGCTGTCGCACATGGCCATCGCCGGCCCAGTCGAGGCGGCCTTCACGGTCGGTGTCTTCGCCTTTCTGGCGCGCACGAGCCCAGAGCTGTTCAGCGTTGAACTGGGCGTGAGCGCGCCGCTGCGTTCCCTCTACGGCGTCATCGCCGCGCTGGTGATCGCCACCCCACTGGGGCTGCTGGCCACCGGCACCGCCTACGGCGAGTGGGGCGGCGACGAGATGCTCAACCGTGTCGGCTACGTCCCCCACGGCCTGGCCAGGCTCGGCGACCTCTGGGCGGGCGTGCTGCCCGACTACGGCCAGAGCAACGCGACCGGCGCTTGGGCGGTCGTGATGTACGTGGTCTCTGCAGTGGTCGGCATCGCCCTGCTTGCTGGCATCGCTTGGCTGATCGTGCGCCTGTGCCGACGAAGTGGTCGTGCCGATAGCCTGACCTGAGGCAGTCTCCCCGCCGCGCCGGCAAAGCGCCGGCCACGGCGCTCGGCCGGTTTGCGCGCCAATCGCCAGTATGCGAACGTTTGTCGCGTTCCGCACCGCCGGGCGATCAAAGGAGACCCACGCTGACCCAGAGCGCCACAAGGCATCCGGCGTGATCAGGCTGCTCAAGGAGCGCCTGATGCCCTACTGGCGTCAGATCGTGCTGGTGCTCGCCCTGCTGTTCGTGCAGGCGATCACCAACCTCTACCTGCCTACGCTCAACGCCGACATCATCAACAACGGCGTGGTCAAGGGAAACACGCACCACATACTCGTGACCGGCGCCTACATGATGGGCGTCACCCTGGTGCTCGTGATAGCGACCGTCATCGCCGTCTATTGGGGCTCCAAGACGGCCATGGCCTTCGGCCGCGACGTGCGCGGCGCCCTGTTTCGCAAGGTCGAGAGCTTCTCGCAGGCCGAGCTCAACCACTTCGGCACGCCCTCACTGATCACACGCTCGACGAACGACATCCAGCAGGTGCAGATGGTCGTGCTGATGATGCTCAACGTCACCCTGGCGGCGCCCATCATGTGCGTCGGCGGCATCATCATGGCGCTGCGCCTGGACGTGCCGCTGTCGAGCGTCATTCTGGTGGCGGTGCCGGTGATGGGCGTGTTCATCGGCCTCGTGCTGATGCGCGCCCTACCGCTCTTCCGGGCCATGCAGGTGAAGATCGACCGCATCAACCAGGTGACGCGCGAGACGCTCTCCGGCGTGCGCGTCATCCGCGCTTTCGACCGCACCGGCTACGAGGAAGGGCGCTTCGACGCGGCCAACGCCGACCTCACCGGCACGACGCTGCAGGTCACGCGCCTGTTCGCTCTCATGATCCCGACACTGACGGCCATCCTCAACCTCTCGACCGTGGCCATCATGTGGTTCGGCAGCATCCAGATCGCCGACCACGGCATGCCCATCGGCGACCTCACGGCGTTCCTCACCTACATCGTGCAGATCCTGATGTCGGTGCTCATGGCCACCATCATGCTCGTCATGGTGCCGCGGGCGTCCGCCTCGGCCGAACGCATCCAGCAGGTGCTCGACAGCCAGTCGTCGGTCACCGACCCGCAGACCCCGATCAAAGGCACGCCCCAGCAGGGCCGGGTCGAGTTCAAAGACGTCGAGTTCCGCTACCCCGGCGCCGAGGACCCGGTGTTGAGCGGCATCTCGTTCGCGTCCGGCCCCGGCGAGGTCACGGCCATCGTCGGCAGCACCGGCAGCGGCAAGTCGACGCTCATCAACCTCATCCCGCGCTTTTACGACGTCACCAGCGGCAGCGTCTGTGTGGACGGCGTCGACGTGCGCCAGATGGCCCTGCAGGACCTGTGGGGCAGGATCGGGCTCGTGCCGCAGAAGGCGTTCCTGTTCAGCGGCACCGTGGCCGACAACCTGCGCCAGGGCAGCGAGCAGGCGACCGACGAAGACCTCTGGCGCCTGCTCGACACGGCGCAGGGCAGCGAGTTCGTGCGCGAGATGCCTGACGGGCTCGAGGCGGCGATAGACCAGGGCGGCGCCAACGTCTCGGGCGGGCAGCGCCAGCGCTTGGCCATCGCTCGCGCTCTGGCCAAGCGGGCCAAGGTCTACATCTTCGACGACAGCTTCTC
>PMKX01000042.1 GCA_003158705.1 Actinomycetota bacterium | reverse complement strand
CTCTTCAAGCCCGGCAACGAGGAGGCGCTGGCGAACCTGCAGGCGTGGGTCGACCACGAGTGGCAGAAGCTGCTCGTGAAGTGCGGCGAGCCCAGCGAGGAGGAGTGGCAGGAGCATCTGCACAGCCACGGCTGCTTGCTGTGAGGCGCGTGAGCCGCACCGAAGGCGAATGCGTGAGCCGCGTCGACCTGAAGCGTGACGGCCGCCTGAGCTAGAATCACAGGCGGCTACCAGCCGAACGAACAAGCGAGGGGCGGGGCACCACCTGCGGTGCCCCGCCCCTCGCTGCGTCTCCGGACTCGCTGGCCCATCGAGCAAGCATCCGCGCGACCTAGCGGAACCCTGTCAGCTGACTCGGCACTAGACGAACTCGTACTCCAGCTCGAACGTGGCTTGCGGGCCATGGGGCGCACGGAACTTACCCGCGCCGCGTAGACCCCGCAGCCCGGCGGTCCCCGAGCAGGCGACGACAGACCACGAACCCTTGGCTTCGTTGCCGTCGAACTCGCCTGCCGTCTCAAGCACGAACGACCCGCTGCGCTCGCCGAGGGAGCCCCTGACGCGCTGCAGGCCGACGAAGACAGCCGTGCCGTCGCTGCCATAGCACATGAGCCACTGCACGGCACTCTCACCGGAGATGTCGCCGGTGAACGCCTGCTCCACAGACGCGCGAGTCAGCTTGCCCCCGCCGTCGAGCTCCTCATAGGTGTCCTCGTGCCACGAAGTCACTGCGAACCGACCCTTGGCCTTTGTCATGAGAGTCCTCCAACGACGTGTGCGCCACGCACCTCTTACCCGCGGCGACGCGGACGGAACCGCACTCGCCAGCGCGTGTCCACAGGACCGCGGTGGACCAGACGCCGTCGGCTGGCCGACGAAGACCCGCGGCATCGCGCCGCGATCGGTACGGACTAGTCGACCTGGTAGACCCTGATGAGAGTGACGCGCCGGCTGGGCCTCTGCGCCCAGTCGCTGCGGTCGTTGTGCACCACGACGGTGTGGCGGGCGAGTGGGGCGCCGAAGCCGCCGCCCCACTCGCCGCCCTGCTCGGAACGTCCGGAGACGAGCACGAACTGGTGCAGCGTGCGCAGGTCGACGCCACGGACCTGCGAGAGCGCCTGCGTGCTGCCGAGCGGGCCCGACGAGTCGAAGAAGAGGTAGTGGCCGGCGAAACGCGGCTCGCTGCCGTGGTTTTCGGCGACCAGATGCATGGTTCCCGACGGCTCACGCAGGTACAGACCCATGGTCGCGCCCTCGGCATCGAGCTGCAGCGACCACGACAGCCAGCCGGCCCGCGTCGCCGGGTAGTGCACCAGCGGGTAGCGATTGCCGAGGTCGAGGGTCAGGCTCGCGGCGCGGCTGGCGAGCCCGACAAGGGCCAGGCCCACACGGGCGCCGCTACGCTCCAGATACTCGCTGACGAGCAGCCGCTTGCCCGCCAGGCTGACTGGGCCCAGAGGAGTCTGGGTCTGCACCAGGCAGTGGGCGGCACCGTGCCGCAAGTCGCGCACGTGGACGCTGCCGCTGAGGACGCCGGACCGCCTGGCGTTGCCCATCCACACGAGCGAGTCGCCCTGCAGGTCGAACAGCGGCCGAGAGATCCGCGCCGTGTCCCCGGCCGCCACGAGCGCCGGTTTGCCGAGCGCCAGCCGGCCCACGTGCAACGGCGCGGCGTACAACCGCCACTGCGCAGGGGAGGCCAAGTCGTCGCCCGGGCTGAGCTCCTCCCAGGCAAGCCAGTGGTTTGAGAGCCGGCCGCCCGTGACCACGAAGCGCTGGCCCGCGTTGACAGGCCGCACGACCGCGCCAGACACGCGACCGTCGCGCAACCTCATGAGCGCCAGCGTCGAGAACGGGTAGACGGTGAGATCCTGGTGGAGAAGACAGACGCGGTCGGTGTAGTCCCACGTGCCCCACGAGCCGCGCAGGCCGTACTGGCGGAAAGGCAGCATGGGCGCCGACGCCTGTGGCACGTCACACGCGGTCGGGTACGTGACCGCCGAGTCGCCGCAGAACGGCGACTCGGGAGACACCGCCGGCGGCCCAGAAGAGTCGGCGGCCGAGAGTGTCGCTGACGGAGCCGTGCCGGCGGCGCCGGCNNGGCGACGCTCGAACGGCAACAGACTCTCACCTTCGCTCTCCCTTCTGGTTCAGACACCTCTTGGACAGAGACTCCCCGGGGGCGCCGGCCGCGCCCGGCGCCCCCGGGGAGCACGACGCCGCTAGTAGACCATCGCTCGCGAGACTGTCTCCGAGACGCCCCGCCAGAGCACCATGCGGTGATAGACGTGATGACCGTAGGTGTCACCGCCACCGCGCATACTGTCCGCCTCGTTGAACGGATCGTTGAGGCGCATGGTGCGCTGCCCGTCGGCGGCGACGTGCCAGTCGAAGGCCTCCACCGCCACGATGTGCCCCAGGTGCGTGTACACATAGGGAGACCAGTCTGGATGATCGGCCGGGTCGATGTGCACGAGCAGCGACTCCGGATAGTGCTTCACGAACAGACCGTATTGGACACGGCTGAAGAAGTTGCTGGCGGTCCGTATACCGCCGTAGTAGTAGTACTGCTTGCCCGTGTAGAAGCGCAGGCAGTTGTCGAGCAGCGAGTAGTTGGTGCCGCCGCTGGTTGGGCACAGCTTGACGCCCCCGAACGTGTAGTCCGCGTAGGTGTGCTGGCGGTTGTACTCGGTGTCGGGTGTCGGATGCACCGTGTCACCCCAGTAGTCGTCGATGATCTCGACCGTGGCTGGGCCACAGTAGTAGCCCGTCTGCTGCCTGTGGCTCGGCGTGGTCAAGTAGTAGAAGGGCGCGCCGACACCTCGCTTGTGCCGGGCCGGATGACCGGCCAGCCACGCCTGGTATGCGCCTTCGGCCGCCGCCTGCTCCTGCTCTTCGTCGGCCGTGGAGACGACCGGAGCGTTCAGGTCGACGCCTGTGCCTTCGGCGCGCGCGAGTGCCGGGAACAACGTGAGCGCTGCCAACAGTGTCAGCGTGAGCCATGGGATGAGTGCGAAACGACCTCGCATGGCGACCCCTTTCTGGTAGCCGTCGGATGCAGTCATCCCTTCTCCCCTGAGCTGAGCAACCTCCCTTCTGGGCCGAGTTCCCCCTCCACACGATAGGGCTTGCCGATGGCGAAGGCGACGGTGACGAAAGCGATGCGGCGGTGACGATCGCCGAAGACGACCAAGGCGATGGAAGCCGGCGAGAACGGTGACGCGCTGTCAGAAGGAGTACGCGCTCGGGCAGATCTGCGCCAGCGGGCAGCGCGAGCACTCTGGCCGGCGTGCGTGACAGACGCGCCGGCCGTGCGTCACGAGATCTACATGCAGCGAGTAGACGTTCTCGGGGCCGGCCAGCTCGGTGAGCAGACCGTGGGCCTGCTCGACCGTCGTCTTGGGCCCGAGCAGACCCAGCCGGCGGGCGAGGCGATAGACGTGCGTGTCCACCGGCATGGCAGGCCGCCCGAGCGCGAACATGAGCACGCAAGCGGCCGTCTTGGGCCCGACGCCGGGCAGGCTCTGCAGATACCGGAGGGCCTGCCCATCGTCCATCTCGTCGAGCTCGCTCAGGTCGGGCTCGCCGGTGCGCGAGCTGATCGCGGCCAGGATCTGCTTGATGCGCGGCGCCTTGGTGGTCGCCAAGCCGCCAAGGCTGATGGCGGCCACGACCTCTTCCACCGGCGCGTCGCGTACGGCACGCCAGGTGGGAAAGCGAGCGCTGAGAGCGGCGAAGGTGCGCGCCGTGTTCACGTCGGCCGTGTTCTGCGAGAGCACCGTGTAGACGAGCTCGTCGACCGGCGCGTAGCGCGGCTCCCACTGCGGCCGGCCATAGTGGGCGTCCAGCAGCTCGAGCACACGCCGTGCCTGAGCCGGAGCGCCGGCCAGCGCCCGTCTGCTCGGCGTCCGCGCGCTTGCGGGCGCTCGTCTACTCGGCGTCATAGGCGGCCAGCGCGGCGGGCAGCGACTGGGTGACCGCGTTGCCCGCCGCCGGCAGGCCGATCAGAACGGCGCTGATCACTTCCTGGCGCGAGGCGCCGGCCCGCTTGGCAGCCTGGACGTGAAAGTGCACGCCGCTCTCGAGCCGCAAGACGGCCAAGACGGCGAGGTAGGCCAGCGCGCCCGTCTTCTCGTCCAGTGCGCTGGCCCCGTCCAGAGCCTGCACGGCCGCCATCCACGCCTGCGCATGCTGCGGCGCCTCCGTGAGAAACGCTTTGAAGGCGTCACTCACGCCCGTCATGTCATCTGCCATCGTTCTCCTTTCGCCTGTCGAGCGCCGGCCAACGCGAGCCGGCGCGGGCCGGCGAGCTCACAGTCCGGCGTGGTCCGGCGCGGGCCGGCGACCTTACAGCCAGCCCGGCGAACTTACAGCCAGCCCGGCGACCCTACAGCCCAGCCCTCTCCTTGAACCGCTCGACGCAGTTGATGGGAATGCCGAGCACCTGCGCGATGCGAAACTTGGCCTCGATCATGTTCGCCTGCCCCGGCTGGCTGATGGCGTAGCTGTGGATGCGGCCGAAGCCGAGCTCGCCGCGGATGTCGGTCATCACCGCCGGGTCGCTCAGGTCGAACGGCGTCACGCCGAGCTTGCCGGCCACGTAGTCCTTGGCTTGCTGCAAACGCATGCCGCGCATCTGCATGCGCGCCACCAGATCTCCGGCGGCGCGCATCCCGCCCATGCCCGCGGCCTGCGCATGCGTGCCCTGCATGCCCAGCGGGTCGCCTGAGCCTACCTACAAGCCGTCCAGACGCAAGATGTCGACGCAGGCTTTGGCCGCTCGGCACACGGCATCCACCACGGGGTACACGAACATGGGCACGCCGCCCACGCCCATGCCGGCGTTCATGTGGATGGGTATGCGGGCCTCGGCCATGCACGGCTTCACGAACGTCAAGGCGCGGGCCATGTTCCAGGCGCAGCTCTTGCCGGTGTTGATGTTGACGACCGGGCCGAACATGGTGGCGCCGGCCTTCTGCACGGCCCGCAGCTGCTGAAGGGGCCACATGCCGGCCAGGCGCTGGCCGTCGTACTGGAGCTGGCCGTGCATGCCGAGCACNNACGAACTCGCCCGCCATGCCCAGCTCGACGCCCATGTCCGGGTACTTGGCGCGCACGATCTCAGTCGCCCGCAGAGCGGCCAAGAACTCCGGGTCGCCCGAGGCGCCGGTGGTGTCCCAGTCGAGGGCGTCGGCGCCCGCTTCCCACATGGCGTCGGCAAGGTTGACCATGTCGTGCACGGCCATCTCGACGGCCTCCTCCTGGGCGGCGCGCGACTCGGCGATGCGGCCCTGCGGCAGCAGCTCAGACCAGTTCTCGCAGGGCCCGTCCGGCTTGGAGTACAGTCCCAGATTGGGCATGACGCCGTACTGGCACGGCACCGTGAGCGCCAGCTGGGCATCGTGCAGCTGCTGAGCTTCGTAGGGCAGGATGGTGCGCACCACCTTGAGCGAGTAGTCGCCCACGCAGAGCTCCACCAGGTCGGCGCCCATCCACTGCTCGAAGGACTGCATGTCCTGCAGACGCGTGGCGTGCGTCTTCATGCCGGTGCCGTCGCAGCTCAGCACCACCTCGTCACCCAGATCGACGCCGGTGAAGCGCGCCGGTGAAGCGTAGATCTCGAGCAGGTGGTCGAGCTCGTCCGCCTCGAGCGGCGGCACCTTGGCGCGCTGCGCCGCCTGCGCGGTGCCGTCCTCGAGGTCGCGCTTGATCTCGTCGCGCGTCAGGCGCGCGAACGAGCCGTCGCCCATGCGGGTCGGGATCGTGTCCATCCGGCCTTGCCTCTCGGCCGCCGAGCCGCTACTTGGCAGCGGCCTTCAGGGCGTCGGCGACCGTCGTGAACGTCTTGTCCATCTGCTGCTCGGTGATCACGAGCGGCGGCTGGATGCGCAGCACGCTGGCGAAGTTGCCGCCCACGCCGATGAGCACGCCGTGGTCGAGGCAGTACTGGCGCACGAAGCCGGCGGCGGCCGAAGCCGGCACCTTGGTCGTGCGGTCCTGCACCAGCTCGACGCCGATCATCAGGCCCTTGCCGCGTACCTGGCCGATCAGCGGCTGTTCCTTCATCAGGCCTTCGAAGCGGGCCTTGAGCGCGGCGCCCTTGGTGGCCGACTGCTGGACCAGGCCCGTCTCCTCGAAGAAAGCGAGGTTGGCCAGCGACGCGGCGCACGAGACGGGGTTGCCGCCGAAGGTCGAAAGATGATCGCCGACTTGGAACGAATCGGCGATCTCCGCCGTGGCCGTGAAGGCGCCCAGCGGCCAGCCGTTGGCGATGCCCTTGGCCATGCAGATGATGTCGGGCTCCACGCCATAATGCTCGATGGCGAACATCTTGCCGGTGCGCCCGAAACCGCTCTGCACCTCGTCGCAAATGAACAGCGCGCCCTCGTCGTCGAGGATCTGCTTGACGCGCTTGAAGTAGCCGTGCGGAGGCGTGATGATGCCGCCCTCGCCCATGACCGGCTCGGCGATGAAGGCGCAGACGTTGCCCGAGAGGTGCAGCCGCATGACCTCACCCACACGGCGCGCGCAGAGCAGGTCGCACTTGTCCGGCGTGGTCTCGGCGAAGCAGCGGTAGCAGTATGGCGCCGGCGCGAAGGCGATGCCCGAGAGGTACGTGTAGCCGCCCTTCTTGCGCGCCGAGTTGCCGGTGATGGAGAGCGTGGCGTTGGTGCGCCCGTGGAAGCTCGACTCGAGGGCGACCATCTCGCTCTTGCCCGAGTAGCGCTTGGCGACACGCATGGCACCCTCGAGCGCCTCGGCGCCCGAGTTGCTGAAGAAGGTCTTCTGCAGCTTGCCCGGGGTGATCTCGGCAAGCTTCTCGGCCAGCGCGCCGACGGTGGGCACGTGGTAGACGTACGAACAGGCGTGCACAAGCTTGTCGGCCTGCGCCTTGGCGGCCGCGATGATCTTCTGGTTGCCGTGGCCGGCGTTGGTCACCGAGATGCCGGCAAAGCAGTCGACGTACTCGGTGCCGTCGGCATCGTAGAGCAGGGCGCCGTCGCCGTGATCGGCCACGACCGGCTCGACGCGTTTGACGAAGCCGGTCATGACGTAG
>PMKX01000190.1:187-4574 GCA_003158705.1 Actinomycetota bacterium | reverse complement strand
AGGTCCTGCTTGCCGTCGCCGTTGAAGTCGCCCACGGCGACCGACAGAGGGCCGGAGCCGGTGGCGTAGTCGGTCTTGGCGGAGAAGCCGCCGCCGAGGTTGCCCAGCAGCACGCTGACGCTGCTGGGAGCGTCGGCGTTGGCCGTCACCAGATCCTTGACACCGTCGCCGTTGAAGTCGCCCACGGCGACCGAGACGGGGCTTTCGAAGGTGGCGAAGTCAGTGGCGGCGCCGAAGCCGCCGTGGCCGTTGCCGAGCAGTACGCTGACGGTGGGCGAGCCTGAGTTGGCCGTCACCAGGTCCAGCTTGCCGTCGTTGTTCAAGTCGGCGACGGCCACCGACATGGGGAGCGCGCCGAGGCCAAGGGCGAAGTCGCAGTGCGCCGCGAAGCCGCCGCTGCCGTTGCCGAGCAGCACGCTGACGTTGCCGCCCTGGTAGTTGGCCGTCACCAGGTCCAGCTTGCCGTCGTTGTTGAAGTCGCCAACGGCGACCGACTCAGGATGGGTGCCGGTGGCGAAGTCGGCATGAGCCCCGAAGCCGCCGTGGCCGTCGCCTAGCAGCAGGCTGACGGTGTCGTCAAGGAAGTTGGCCGTCACGATGTCCTGCTTGCCGTCGCCGTTGAAGTCGCCGACCGCTACCGACTCGGGGTCCGCGCCGGTGGCAAAGTCGGCATGAGCCCCGAAGCCGCCGTGCCCGTCGCCGAGCAGCACGCTGACCGTGTTGGAGCCGCCGACCTCGCCGAGGTTGGCCGTCACCAGATCCTTGATGCCGTCGTTGTTGAAGTCGCCGACGGCGACGGCCTTGGGCCACTGGGCCGTCGCGTAGTGCGTCGCCGGAAGGAAGGCGAGCGCCTCGGCCCGCGCGGCGCTGACCGCGGCGGCCACGAGTAGCGCCAGAAGCACAGCACAGAGGAGAGAAGCGGCACGAGATCTCATGACAAGCCCCCTATCGGCGTGGCCTTGGCCCGGGGATGTGCATTCCCCGCGGCTCTGGCGCTGGCATCCTATCACCAGGATGACAGGCAGAGAGGGAGCCAGCGAGCTGCGCCCTTCGAGGTCGTGGTTGCTGCGGCGTCTCGCCGGTCGACCGTCAGGCCAGAGCAGCCTCGACCGGCACCATGTGCTTCTTGAGGCCGAGCTCGCTGTCGCTGACGCCGATGGCGCGACCGACGAACTGGCTGAGGTACACGATCGGCACGTCGCGCCAGGCGGGGTCGGTCTTGCGGATGTCGGCCTGGCGGCTGTCGAGGTTGACCTGGCAGAGTGGGCAGGCGCAGGCGATGGCCTCGGCGCCGCAGTCGCGGGCGTTCTGGAGTATGGAGCGCACCAGCTTGACGACCACGGCTTGCTCGCAGAGCGCCAGGCTGGCGCCGCAGCAGTCGGTCTTGCTCGACCAGGCGACAGGCTCACAGCCGATGGCCTTGAGCACGGCGTCCATATGGGTCGGATACTCGGGGTCTTCGGCCAGCGTGACCTTGGGGGGCCGCGTGAGCAGGCAGCCGTAGTACGCGGCTACCTTCAGCCCGTTGAACGGCCGCACGACCTTGGCCTTGAGGGCGTCGAGCCCGACCTCGTCGTAGTACACGTCGACGAGGTTGCGCACGGCGACGCCCGCCTCGTAGGGCCGGCCCACCACTTGCTCCACGTCGGCCCTGGTCTGGGGCTCGTCCATCTCATGGATGGTGGCCATGAAGCGGCTGAAGCAGGCGGCGCAGGGGACGGCCACGGCGTCGAGCTGCATGTCGGTCTTGACCTTGACCAGCTCGTTGGCCGGCAAGGCCGTGGCCAGCAGCCGGTTGGTCGCGTGCGCGGCGGTGTTGCCGCAGCACTCCCAACCGGGGATCTCGGCCAGGGTGAGGCCGAGCTTGGCGGCCGTGCCCACGAACGAGCTGTCGAGCTCCTTGGCGGTGCCGTGCAGCGAACAGCCGGGGTAGTAGGCGAGCGTGCGGCTCACGGCGCACCTCCGGCGCCGCCGGCCGGCGTAGCGGCGTCGGCCTTGGCCTGGGCGCGCTTCTCGGCCACGATACGGTCGGCGGCCGCGGCCATGCGCTTCATCTGGCCGCGGTCGCCGATGGTCGGCAACGGGTTGATCTTGCCCTTCATGAACATCTTGAGGCCCATGGGCACGTCGTCCATGAAGGTCTTGGGCCGCTTGAGCTTGTCGAGCGCCAGCAGCTCGACCTCGTACAAGCGGCCCCAGCGCCGGAACGACCGGTAGTTGAGCTCGAGGATGGCGGCGAACGGCGCCTCGGCGCGCACGCGCCCGTCCTCACGGGCGATCATGCGCAGCTCGTCCATGACGGCGGCGATGTCGATGCCCTGCGGGCAGCGGGTGGTGCAGGTCTCGCAGCCGGTGCACAGCCAGATGAACTTGCTCTGCAGCGCCGCGTCCAGGTCGCCGATCTGCACGCAGCGCATGATCTGTGCCGGATGCAGGTCGGCAAAGCCGGCCACAGGGCAGCCGACGCTGCACTTCTTGCACTGGTAGCACTTGCAGGCGTTCTCGCCCGAGCCGGCGCGTACGCGGGCGGCGAGGGCACTGCTGACTGTGGCTGCCATACGCGCTCTCCCTAGGCCACGGCCGGTCGCGGCAGCAGGCCGGCGGCGTCGACGATCTCCGGCACCGCCGGCTCCCACTCGACCGCCATGATGTGCACGCCGGCCACGCCTTCGACCTCGGCCAGCTCCTTGATCATCTCCACGGCGAGCTTCTTGCCCTCCGCCTGCTGCGGCTCGCCCTTCTCCTTGGCGGCGATGCGCTCGACGATCTCGTCGGGAACGTCCATGCCGGGCACGAACTTCTTCATGTAGTTGGCCATGCCGGCGCTCTTGATGGGCGTGATGCCGGCCAGGATCTTGATCTCCTTGTGCAGGCCGATGGCCCGCACCTCCTCCATCCACTGCTTGAACTTGGGGACGTTGAAGATGCACTGCGTCTGCATGAAGTCGGCGCCCGCCTCGATCTTCTTCTTGAGGCGCAGGGCGCGGAACTCGAACGGGTCGCCGAAGGGGTTCTCGGCGCAGCCGATGTAGATCTGCGGACCGACCGCCATCNNGCTCATGTGGTCGCCGGTGAGGCAAAGGATGTTCTTGATGCCCAGTGTGGCGGCGCCGAGGATGTCGGCCTGCATGGCCAGGCGGTTGCGGTCGCGACAGGTCATCTGCATGATGGCCTCCACGCCCTGCTGCTGGGCAGCATAGCCCGAGGCCATGGAGCAGACGCGCACCACGGCCGTCTGGTTGTCGGTGATGTTGACGGCGTCCACGTAACCCTTGAGGAGCTTGGCCTTCTCGGCGATGACGCTGCCGTCGGCGCTCTTGGGCGGGCCGCACTCGCCGGTGACGGCGAAGGTGCCGGCGGCGAGGATCTTCTCGAGGTTGCTGCCGGCCTTGTACTCGGTGGCGCTCATACCGGCTTCGCCTCCTCCTTGACCATCTTGCGCGGGCCGCCCGAGCTGGAGAGGCTCCAGTCCTTGGGCGGCCTGATCTCGAGCAGCAGCTGCTCGCGGCCCTGCTCTTTGAGGCGGTCGTGGATGAGCGCCCAGGCGCACTCGATCTCCTGGTCGCCGCGCTTGACCTCGCAGAGGCCGTCGTGCGAGCCGCCGCAGGGCCCGTTCATGAGGCTCTTGGAGCAGCGCACTACGGGGCAGATGCCGCCCGTGAGGCCTATGCGGCAGTCGCCGCAGGCGACGCAGCGCTCGAGCCACACGGCGTGCTCCTGCGGCATNNATGCCGATGCCGCAGGCCATGCTCAGCACCACGGGATACTCGTTGACCTTGTCGGCGATGGCGTCGAGGTACTCCCACTCGCATTGGCGGATGGCGGCCGTGTGCTCCACCTGCACGGTGCGGCCGTCGGTCTGGGCCCTGATGCGCAGCTCGCTGGCCAGTATCTCGGCCTCCTTCTCGCCGCCGGTGAGGCACACCGCGACGCAGGTGTCGCAGCCGGCTACCAGCACCTTGTCGTGCCCCTCGACCAGGGCGAGGATCTCCTCGAAGGGCTTGCGTTCGGCAGTGATCATGCGGGGATCCCTTCCTTGACGCGCCGTGCCGGGCTCGGCCCGAGCGCCTTGATGCGCTCGGTGAACTCGGTCGCGACCTCGGCGAAGCGCGGTCCCATAGCTGAACTCATGTTGTACATCTCCACCCGCTCGGGTTCGAGGCCCATCTCGGGGAGGAGCTTCTTCACGTAGTCGACGCGCTTGCGGGCCCAGAGGTTGCCCTTGAGGTAGTGGCACTCGCCCTCCATGCAACCGGCGGCGTAGACGCCGTCGGCGCCGGCCTCCAGGGCGCGGAGCAGGTGAATCACCTCGAGCTTGCCGGTGCAGGGCAGCTTGACCATGCGGATGCTGGCGGGGTACTGGAGGCGCATGCTGCCCGCCAGGTCG
>PMKX01000190.1:0-154 GCA_003158705.1 Actinomycetota bacterium | reverse complement strand
TGCGCGTCGGTGTAGTGGTGCAGGGTGATGGCCTTGGCCGGGCATTCGCTGACGCACACGCCGCAGCCTTGGCAGGCGGCCGCCTCGATCTTGGCCTTCTTGACCTCGGGGTCGATCACCGGCACCTCGAAGGGGCAGATGCGCACGCAGGTGA
>PMKX01000195.1 GCA_003158705.1 Actinomycetota bacterium | reverse complement strand
GCGCTGCTCGAGGACACGCCCGAGAAGGACGTCTTCCACGACAAGGATGTGCGCGCCCGGCGCCGCGCCAAGCCGTCCCAGGCGCGCGCGCGCCAGGATCGGCCGCGGCAGCCGAAGATCGTTGCGCCGGTGCCCGTCAAGCCCGTCGATCCGGAGACGACCTAGGGTCGCGCGGCGTTTGCCGCTCAGGCCCACACACGCATGGATCGCGCCAAGATAGAAGAGGGAGTCCGGCTCATCTTGACCGGCATCGGCGAGGATCCGGAGCGCCCGGGACTCGTCGACACACCGCGACGCGTGGCCGAGATGTACGAGGACATCTTCTTCGGCCTGCTCGTGTCCGACCCGGCCGAGATCCTCGTGGCGATACCGGGCGACCACCATCGCGAGATGGTGCTCATCCGCGACATCGACTTCTACTCCATCTGCGAGCACCACTTGCTGCCCTTCGCCGGCACGGCGCACGTGGCCTATATCCCTAGCGCTGCCGGTCGCATCGCGGGCCTCTCGAAACTGGCTCGCTTGGTGCGCACGGTGGCCGCGCGGCCCCAACTCCAAGAGCGCATCACCTCCGAGGTCGCCGACGCCATCGTGCGCGCCCTCGATCCCTTGGGCGCCTTCGTGCTGATCGAAGCCGAGCACCTGTGTATGTCCATGCGTGGCGTGCGCACCCCCGGTGCGCGCACGGTCACGAGTGCCGTGCGCGGCATCATGCAGAGCCGCGCCGCCACTCGTGCCGAGGTGCTGGCGCTGATCAACGCTCCGCGCTAGGGTCGGCCGACATGCCTGCCGACCGTGCCCCGACGCTGGATCTGCCGCTTCCCTGCATCATGGGTGTGCTCAACGTCACGCCGGACTCCTTCTCCGACGGCGGGCGCTATCTGGAGACGGCCACGGCCGTGGCGCACGGCCGCCGGCTAGCGGCCGACGGGGCCGGCATCATCGACATCGGCGGCGAGTCCACGCGCCCCGGCGCAGGGTCGGTGTCGGCGAGCTTGGAGTCGAGTCGCGTTCTGCCCGTGGTCGAGGAGCTGCACGGCCTGGTGGAAGTGGCGCTCTCGATCGACACGTCCAAGGCAGATGTAGCACGCCGCGCGTTGGCGGCCGGCGCGACCATGGTCAACGACGTCAGCGCCCTGCGTGCCGACTCCGAGATGGTGGACGTCGTCGCCGAGGCCGGCTGTGCCGTGTGCTTGATGCATATGCAAGGCGCGCCGCGCACCATGCAGCAGGAGCCCTCCTATGACGATGTGGTCGGCGAAGTGCTCGCTTTCCTCGACGAACGCCTCGCCTTCGCGGTCGCGCACGGCATACGAGAGGAGCAGGTCCTGCTCGACCCGGGCATCGGCTTCGGCAAGACCCTCGAGCACAACCTGCTCCTCATCAAACACCTCGACCGGTTCGCGGCCCTCGGCCGGCCGCTGGTGCTGGGCACGTCGCGCAAGCGCTTCCTGGGTGCCGTCCTCGGCGCCGAGCCGGACCAGAGGACGATCGGCACGGTGGCGACTACTGTGATCGGCCTCCTCAAGGGAGCGGCGATCTTCCGTGTGCACGACGTGAAGCCCAACGTCGAGGCGCTGCGCGTCGTGCAAGCTGTACGTGCGGCCGGTGAGCCTGGGGAGGCGGGGGCGTGAGAGACCAGGTGACCATCCGACTGCAGGGCCTGGAGGTCTGGGCCCACTGTGGTGTGACCGTCGCTGAGCGTGCCGCCCGTCAGCGGCTGGTGATCGACGTCGAGCTTGTGCCTGCGGCGGTGCCCGGCGCCACCACTGACGACCTTGCCGGCACGCTCGACTACGCGCGCGCAGCCGAGATCGTCGTGGCTGCCGTGGCTGCCGGCGAGTACGCTCTGCTGGAGCGGCTCGCCACCGAGATCCTCGACCGTCTCTTCGCCGCCTGGCCGCTGGCAAAGGCGAAGGTCGCCGTGGCCAAGCCGGCGCCGCCGGCGATGCCGCCTCTGGCGGCCGCCCGTGTCGAGATCGTGCGACGGGCGTGAGCGCTGCCGGTCGCAAACGTGTCTTCGTATCGCTGGGCTCCAACCTGGGCGACCGGCGTGTCTCCCTGCGTGCGGCCCGTCAGCGCTTGAGCGCTCTGACGGGCACGTCGGTGATCGCCGCCTCGCGGGTGTACGAGACCGCGCCTCGACAGGTCGAGGACCAGCCCGCCTTTCTTAATCAGATCCTGTGCCTGGAGACCGGGCTTGCGCCGGGCGAGCTTCTAGCGGCGTGCCTGGCCATCGAAGACGCCGCCGGCCGCGAGCGTCGGCTCAGGTTTGGCCCGCGCACTATCGATGTGGATATACTTCTCTTCGAAGATGTGACGTCCGACGAGCCGGAGCTGACCCTGCCGCACCCCCGCATGTGGCAACGTGCCTTCGTTCTGGCACCCTTGGCCGAGATCTGGACGTACGGACGCGGCATGCCGACGGTGGACGTCGCCGCCTTGGCGGCGGAGTTGGCCAAGACTCAGCAGATCACGGTCGCAGGTACGGCAGACGAGTGAGGCAGGGCATGGAGTACGCGCGCCAACAGGCTGAACTGCGGCGGCTGGCTGCCGAGCGCGACGCTGTCATCTTGGCTCACAACTATCAGCGGCCTGAGGTGCAGGACGCGGCCGACTTCGTCGGCGACTCGCTCGAGCTCAGCCAGAAGGCCGCCGCGGCGACGGCCGACGTCATCGTCTTCTGCGGCGTCCANNTTCTGCGGCGTGCACTTCATGGCTGAGACCGCCAAGATCCTCTCGCCGCACAAGACCGTGCTCATGCCCGACCCCCGTGCCGGCTGTCCCATGGCCAACATGGTGACGCCGGAGCGTCTGCGCGCCCTCAAAGCCGAACATCCGGGTGCCGTCGTAGTCGCCTACGTCAACACGTCGGCGGCCGTCAAGGCAGAATCGGACGTCTGCTGCACGAGCTCGAACGCGGTGCAGATCGTGCGTCGTGTGCCCGCCCGGCAGCCGATCATCTTCGTGCCCGACAAGAACCTGGGCGACTGGGTGATGCGCGAGACCGGTCGCGAGATGATCCTCTGGGACGGCTTCTGCCACGTGCACGCCGACATCACCGCCGACGACATCCAGGCGCGCAAGGCCGAGCACCCGCCAGCCAAGGTCATGGCCCATCCGGAGTGTCCCCGAGCCGTGCTCGACTTGGCCGACGTGGTCACCAGCACGTCCGGCATGCTGCGCTTCCCGGCCGGCGACGACGCTCGCGAGTACATCGTCGCCACGGAGACCGGCCTGCTCCATCGTCTGCACCAGGACTATCCCGACCGGCGTTTCGTGGCCGCGACGCTGAACGCCGTTTGCCCCAACATGAAGCTCACCACGCTCGAGAAGGCGATCGAGGCCCTCGACGAAGGCCTCAACGAGATCGTCGTTCCGCCGCGCATCAGCGAGCGGGCGGCGCGCGCCGTCGCCCGCATGGTGGCCTGAGAGGGGTCGCGATGCCGCGCCCCTACATCGCGACCCTCAGCGATGAGCCGCTGGCCCGGCGCAACTTCGACGTGCTGGTGCTCGGCGGCGGCATCGCCGGGCTTACGGCCGCCATCTCGGCGGCCCGCCGCTGGCGCGTGGGTCTGCTCACCAAATCCACCTTCGACGACACGACGACGTTTCTCGCCCAGGGTGGCATCGCCGCCGCCTTGGGCGAGTCCGACTCGCCCGAGCTGCACTTCCAGGACACCGTCAACGCCGGCGCCGGCCTCTGTGACGAGGAGGCCGTGCGCGTGCTCGTCAACGAGGGGCCGGACCGTGTGCGCGAGCTCATGGAGATCTGTCCCCACTTCGACCGGGTCGACGGCGAGATCGTGCTCGGGCGCGAGGGGGCTCACTCCGTGGCGCGCGTGCTGCACGCTGGCGGCGACGCCACCGGCAGCGAGGTGTCGAGTGCCCTGGCGGAGGCGGCCCGCATGGGTAGTCGCGTGCAACTCTACGAGGACGAGTTCGTCATCGACCTGCTCACCGTGGACGGTCGCTGCATCGGCTGTCTCTCGCTCGATCTCGCCAACGGCCAACTGGTTCTCAACTCCGCCATGGTCACTGTCCTGGCCACCGGCGGCGCCGGGCAGGTCTACTCGCGCACGACCAATCCGGGTGTGGCGACCGGCGACGGCATGGCCATGGCCTACCGCGCCGGCGCCGCCCTCCGCGACCTTGAGTTCGTGCAGTTCCATCCCACGGGCCTGGCCATCGCCGAGGATGCCACCGCGTTTCTGATCACCGAGGCGCTGCGCGGCGAGGGCGCTCGCTTGCGCAACCACGCCGGCGAGCGCTTCATGGTCCAACACGATCCCAAGGCCGAGCTGGCGGCGCGCGACGTAGTGGTGCGCGCCATGGTCGGCGAGATGCGCCGCGAGGGCAGCGATCACGTGTTCCTCGACGCCACGCACCTCGATCCGCGCATGCTCGAGGAGCGTTTCCCCACCGTCAGCGCCCGTCTCAGGGAGCACGGCCTGAACTTGGCCCTCGACCTCATCCCGGTGGCGCCCGTGTGTCACTACTTCATCGGCGGCGTCTGCACCGACTTGTGGGGGCACACGACCGTGCCGGGTCTGTACGCCAGCGGCGAGGTCGCCAGCACGGGCGTGCATGGCGCCAACCGCCTGGCGTCGAACTCCCTGCTCGAGGGGCTGGTGTTCTCCGAGCGGGTGGTCCGCGACCTCGACCGCTACATAGGTCGCCTGGGCGAGGACGTGCAGCGCCTGCGGTTCGAGCTGCCGCCGCCTCCCGACCAGCGTGCGGAGAGCAGCGACGTGGCGGCGGCTCGGGCGCGTCTCACCACGATCATGTCGGCAGACGTGGGCGTGGTGCGCTGCCGCGAGGAGTTGGAGCACGCCGTGGAGGAGCTGCGTACGCTGTACTCGGAGCTCCGCCTCTCGCAGGCCGGGCCGGCGGAGTTCGAGCTGCTCAACCTGCTCACGCTGGGCACCCAGATCGCCAGGACGGCTCTTCTGCGCGAAGAGACGCGCGGCGTACACATGCGCTCGGACTTCCCAGAGCCCGACGAGCGCTGGAAGACGCACAGCACCGTGCGCCTGCCGGAGATCGGTGAGGGCGGCGAGATGCGCGAAGATGGCTAGCGACGCGGCCCAGAAGGCGGCTCGCCGCGCCGCGCGTCAGGCGCTCGCCGAAGACCTGGTCGGACTCGGCGACGTGACCGGTCGTGCCTTCACCGGCAACGGGCGCGCGACCGTGGTGGCCCGCGAGTCCGGTGTGCTCTCGGGCAGTTTGCCGTTCGCCGAGGCGGCGCGCCTCGTCGACGACGCTCTGGAGGTGCGTTTCAGTGTCACCGACGGCGCGCCTTTCGCGGTCGGCGACACGGTGGCCACCGTCGCCGGAGCGCTGGCCAGCATCCTGGCCGTCGAGCGCACGGGCCTGAACTTCCTGGCACGTCTTTCGGGTGTCGCCACGCTGACTGCTCACTACGTGGCCGAGACCGCGGGCACGCGAGCGCGCATCGCCGCGACGCGTAAGACCACGCCTGGCCTGCGAGCGCTCGAGAAGCAGGCCGTCGTGGACGGCGGCGGCCTGCCGCATCGCTCTGGCCTCTACGACGGCGCGCTGGTCAAGGACAATCACGTTTTGGCGGCCGGCGGCGTCGCCGCCGCCGTGGAGCTCGTGCGCGCCGGCCTGCCACCGAAGCAGACGCTCGAGGTAGAAGTCGAAAGTCTCGAGCAGCTCGCGGAGGCCCTTGCCGTGGGTGTGGGTTTTGTTCTGCTGGACAACATGGAGCTGGAGACCGTGCGCGAGGCTGTGCGCATCGTCGCCGGTCGCTGCGTGCTCGAGGTGTCCGGCGGCGTCCGTCTCCAGGACGTGCGCGACATCGCGGCCACCGGAGTCGATATCATCTCGGTGGGCGCTCTCACCACCAGGGCGCCCTGGATCGACATGTCTCTCGACCTGGAGTAGGTCATGCTTCTCGCTGTGGACGTTGGCAACACGCAGACAGTCGTCGGCCTCATGGACGGCGGCGAGATCGTCGAGCATTGGCGCCTGGCCACCGTACGACACCGCACCGGCGATGAGATCGCCGGGCTCTTGGTCGGCTTCTTGTCGCTGCGCGGCCAGCGTCCGCGCGAGGTCGTCGACGAGGTGGCGATCGCCTCGGTGGTCCCGCGTCTTACCGTGCAGTGGACGGAGATGTGCGAGCGCCATCTCGGACTTGTGCCCTTTGTGGTCGGCCCCGGCACGCGCACCGGCATGCGCATCGCCATGAAGAACCCCACCGAGGTGGGCGCCGACCGCATCGTCAACGCCGTTGCTGGCCGCGAGAAGTACGGCGCGCCGGTCGTGGTCGTCGACTTCGGCACGTCGACCAACTTCGACGTGGTCAACGCCGACGGCGACTATGTGGGCGGGGCGATAGCTCCCGGCATCGAGGTCTCGATGGAGGCCTTGACCGCGCGCGCCGCCAAGCTCATCAAAGTGGACATGGCGGAGCCCGAGCACGCCATCGGCAAGGACACGACCGAGGCGATGCAGTCCGGTGCCGTCTACGGATTCGCCGGGCAGGTGGATGGGATCGTCCAGGCCATCTGGGCGGAGCTGGGCACCAAGGCGCGAGTCGTCGCCACGGGCGGGCTGGCCGAGCTGATCGCGCCCCATGCGCAGGCGATCTCCGAAGTCGACCCCTTTCTCACGCTGCGCGGCCTGGAGCTGATCCTGCGCCGCCAGGCGGCCCGCTAGTCGGGTCCTGACTCGCGCGGCAGGGACGCGCCGGCCATGACCGACCTACGGTCCGCCGATCTGCGTGAGCGCTGGGCCATCGGCGCCCTGAGGCTCGATCGTAGGCTGCTCATGGCGCCCATGGCCGGCATCACGACCCCTGCTTTCCGGCGCAGCGTGCGCCGCTGGGGCGCGGGGTTGGTCTTCACCGAGATGATCAGTTCGCAGGGCATCGACCACGGCAATCGTCACACTCTGGACTACCTGCGCTGCGGCGCCGACGAGCACCCGATCGGTTTTCAGCTCTTCGGCGCCGACCCGCTGGTCCTGGCGCGCGCCGCCGAAGCGTGCCTGCGCGCCGGGGCCGACCTGATCGACATCAACATGGCTTGCCCTGTGCGGAAGGTCGTCAAGACGGGCGCCGGCGCCGCCTTGCTGGCGGAGCCTGAGCTCGCGGCGGCGGCGGTCGCCGCGGTCGTGGGCGCCGTGGGAGGGGCCGTGCCGGTGACCGTCAAACTGCGCGCCGGCCTGCGGATGGGCGACGAGGCCGGGCGCTACGTGGCGCCCGGCCTCGTCGCCGCCGGCGCGGCGGCCGTGTTTCTTCATCCGCGCTACGCCGCCCAGCTCTACCGCGGCGCCGCCGACCACGCCCTCACGCGCAGGCTGGCGGCCGAGCTGCCGGTGCCGGTCGTCGCCTCCGGGGACATCAAGTCGCGGCAGCTCTGTCTGGAGCTGCTCGGCGCCGGCGTGTCGGGCGTGACCGTGGCGCGCGCCGCCCTCGGCCGTCCGTGGATCTTCGGCGGCCTTCTCGACGATCACGCGGATCCGCCCGCAGACGAGCGACTCAAGGAACTGCGTTTGTTTGTCGAAGAAGTGGTGGCGGAAATGGGGTCACGTGCGGTCGGTTATCTGCGGCGGTTCTGGCCGCATTTCCGCAAGAGCGGCACAATCGACCGTGAACGCGCCCGTGCACTGATGGTGGCTCCTGACAGCGAGGTCGTGAGGCGGCTCCTGAGCGCGGCCTGAGCGTTTTGCATCCGCCAGGCGAACACCCTATAATGCCGTGTCTTGCCAACGCGGAGGCACATCCTCACCGCGGGGCTCTCGGTGGGACTGAGGAGGACAGAGTGCTGGACAGGGAGATCATTCTTACCCCTGAAGGCCGTCGCAAGCTCAAGGACGAGCTCGAGTACCTTTCGACCAAGAAGCGCGAGGAGGTAGCCGAGCGTATCAAGGACGCGCGCGGCTTCGGCGACATCTCCGAGAACTCGGAGTACGACGACGCCAAGAACGAGCAGGCCATGGTTGAGCAGCGCATCTACGCGCTCGAAGAGAAGCTCGGCAGCGCCATCGTCATCGACGCCAAGTCGGTGAAGACCGACACGGTCGGCGTCGGCACCAAGGTCACGATGCAGGACATGGCCAAGGGCGACATCCTGCAGTACGCTATCGTCGGCTCGGCCGAGGCCGACCCGTCGTCGCACAAGCTCTCCAACGAGTCACCCGTGGGGCAGGCCATCATCGGTCGCAAGCCGGGCGACAAGGTCACCGTGGCCGTGCCGCAGGGCTCGATGAAGTTCAAGATCCTCACTATCGAGCGCGCGTAGACGCCGCCGCGTGGACGAGACCGAGCACGGGGGCAACGTCCTCGACGAGCGGCGTCGCAAGCTCGACGAGTGGCGCCGCACCGCGGCCGTCCCGTACCCCACACGCTTTGATGCCCGTGAGGAGATCGCCGCCTTGCGTGGTGCTCACGAGGGTCTCCAGGCTGGTGAGGAGGCGGCGGGCGAGCATCGTGTGGCCGGCCGCCTCATCGCCAAGCGTCTGCACGGCAAGGTCTCCTTTCTCGTGATCAAAGACGGCGGCGGCGAGCTGCAGCTGCTGGCCGCCGACGATGCTCTGGGCGAGCCCGACTATGCGGCCCTGCAGGACCTCGACGTCGGCGACATCGCCGGCTTCAGCGGCACCATGATGCGCACCCGGCGCGGCGAGCTCTCGTTGCGCGTCGCCGCTTTCGAGCTGCTCGCCAAGTCGTTGCGCCCGCTGCCGGAGAAGTTCCACGGCCTCACGGACGTGGAGACCCGCTATCGGCGCCGCTACCTCGACCTTATCGTCAACGACGAGGTCAAGGAGGTGTTCGTCAAGCGAGCGCGCATCATCGCCGCCGTGCGCCGCTTCCTCGACGAGCGCGGCTTCGTCGAGGTCGAGACGCCGGTGCTGCAGCCGCTGTACGGCGGCGCTCTGGCGCGCCCCTTCGTCACCCATCACAACGAGCTGCATCGCGACCTCTATCTGCGTATCGCCACCGAGCTGTACCTCAAGCGCTGCATCATCGGTGGCATCGATCGCGTCTACGAGATCGGCAAGGACTTCCGCAACGAGGGCGT
>PMKX01000101.1 GCA_003158705.1 Actinomycetota bacterium | reverse complement strand
GCGCCATCCCCGACCTCGACCCGGCTCTCTGGCGGTGAGTGTAGCTGCGGACAAGCGGCGGGCAGCGGGGCGCCGCTTGGGCGCTCTCGGTGCTCTTTGCCTAGCGGCGCTCCTTCTGGCTGCCGCCGCGCCCGGCGTGTCGGTCGCCGTCCCACCGACGTTCGCCAAAGCCGTCAACTTCGGCAAAGGTCCCGTCCGCCTGGCCATCGTCACGGCCGATTTCGACAAGGACGGCAAGGCCGACTTGGCCACGGCCAACGCCACCACCAACAACGTCTCGGTGTTCTTGGGCAAGAACGCCTGGGGCAGCGGCTCGCAGACGTACCACGTGGGCAAGGCGCCGACCTGGCTGGCCACCGGCGACTTCAACAAGGACGGCTGCACCGACCTGGTCGTGTCCTGCTGGGACACCAACTCGCTGACGATCCTCTTCGGCAACGGCCACGGAGGCTTTCCCAAGGTGAGGACCGTCAGAGCCGCCGGCGCCCCGGGGTTCGTTGCCGTGGCCGACGTGAACGGCGACGGCAACCCCGATCTGCTGGTGGAGAACGGCGTCAACAACACGATCTCCGTTCTCCTGGGCAAGGGCAACGGCACCTTCACCGCGCCCCAGAAGGTGCCCCACTGCTCGGTGGGCTGGAAGTTCGCCGTGGCCGATTTGAACGGCGACCACAAGCTCGACCTGATAGTGCCGGGGCCGGGCGGCTTGCACGTGGCCGTGCTGCTGGGCAAGGGCGACGGCCGCTTTGGCGCCGCCAAGTACCACGTGGTCGGCCCAGGCGCGTCGGGCGTGGCCGTGGCCGATGTCAACCAGGACCGCAAGCCGGACGTGATCGTGACCGACATGACGCTCAAGAGCGGCGCCGTGCAGATCCTGCTGGGCGACGGGCACGGCGGCTTGGCCGCCGCCAAGACGTTCCCGGCGGGAGCCGGGGCGATGTGGACGGCCGTGGGCGACTTCAACCGCGACGGCGACCTCGACTTGGCCGTGGCCGACAACGTGGCCGACTCCGTCAGCGTGCTGGTGGGCAACGGCAGCGGCCACTTCGCGGCGCCCATCACCTGCAAGGCGAGTGTGTCGCCGCGCTGCCTGGTCGTCGGCAATCTCGACGCCGACAGCAAGCCCGACATCGCAGTCGCCAACTACGACGGCAACATCTCGATCATCAAGAACACCACCGCGCTCGCCCGCCGCTGGTAGGNNGCGTCTCGGCCGGTGCCTTCAGCACTCATCGAGACTCCTTCTGATCGACCGTGGGGCTTGCCAGGCGGGAGTCTATCGCGCCAGGAGGTAGGCCTTGGTGTAGACATTTCTGACAACACCTGGTATACGTATGCATCTCTTCGTTTGAGGGACGCGGGGAGACATCGAGATCACACACGCGCCCACCTGCGCGACGACGAACTCCCCCTCGGGAGGCGCAGGCCCGGCACGGTACGTAGCGGAGCCGCCGGCGGCTCGGTAGCCCACCCCCCCTTCTCTACCCTCGCCGGTGGCTCCGCTTTCACGTTCGCTAGCAAGCGTGAAAGCGGAGCACGTGGCGCCGGCCGCCGGCTAGAGCGCCTCCAGCACCTTCACCATGCGCTCCATGAGCACGGCGCTGAGCTTGAGCAGCTCGGGATCGCCGAAGAGCCAGAAGCCGGCCAGCGGCCGTACGACGGCGATGGCTGTGCCACGCTCCACCGGATAGACGGCGAGCGGCGTTGTCATGGCGCTGGCGACGCTCGCGTCGAGCGCCGCCGCCTTGGCGGCTGCGGCCGGCACGGCTACGTGCAGGAGCACGTAGTCGGCCGGCAGGCTCGGGCTGAGCTCGGGACCGCGTGTCTCCTGCACGAAGGTGAACCCCTCACGGGCGAGGCGCTTCTTCAGCTTGGTGAGCGCCTTGGCCGGCGTCGTCTTGAGCACCAAGAGCCAGCGGAAGTCGCCCATGGTGGCGTGCTGGTCGGCGTCGTCGGCGGCAGGGTAGGTGGCGCGTAGGTGTTTGATGATGTCGTCCGAGGTGGTGAGCACCGTCTCGCTGTCGACCAACACGGGCACGCCCTCCTGGCCAGAGGCCACGTGGACCTCGTGGCGTGCGGTTCGGTCGAAGGGTACGTTGACCGCCGTGTACGTGAGGCCGAGCTCGGTGAGCGTCTGGCGCACACGGTGGCAGTGCTGACACCATTCCACTTGATAGAGAGTGATCATCGTGACCTCGCCAGGGCACGTTTGCATCCGCCGCAGCGTATATGCCCGAACGCAAACGTGCACGCGCATGGAGACCGAGGGGTGCGGGCGCGATGGCCGTGCACGGCCGAGGCGGCTATCATCGGGGCGGCGGTCGGCAGCGAAGGCGGCGGTCGGCGAAGTCGCGAAGGAGGCAAAGTGGGCGCACCATTCCCCTGCATCGAGGTCGCAGGCACGCACCGTGAGGTGGGGCGGCAGATCGGCGAGGCCGCGGCGGACCTGGTGACCCGCGGCCTCGCCTACTACGAGTCGAGCTACCCGGTGCTCGCCGGCATGACCTTCGCCGCGGCTGTGGACCGCGCCCGGCCGTATCTGGCTCCGGCTCAGGCCTGGGCCCCGCAGCTCGTCGACCAACTGCGGGGCCTGGCCGAAGGCGCCGGTGTGCCCTTCGAGTACCTGTTCGCCGTCAACTGCACCGAGGAGTTCACCTCCGACCCGGCCGGCACGTCCCTCCGCGGCGAACACTGCACCTCGTTCGCCTTCGTCGCCGGCGGCCGCACCTACGCCGGCCACAACGAGGACTGGTATCCGGGCGACATCGAGACGCTCCTGCTGCGCCGGGTGACGCTGGCCGGCGGCACGAGCTACATCGCCATGTGCCCGGCGGCGGCGCTGCCCATGACGGCCATGAGCGGGCGCGGTATCGTGTGCACGGCCACGACGCTCTACTCACACGAGGAGGGCGTGGGCGTGCCCAATCAGTTCGTGTTGGCCGCGCTGCACGAGAGTCACACGCTGGAGGAGGCGCGAACGCTCATCGAGGAGGCGCCGCGCGCCCGCGCCTCCAGTCATCTACTGTGCGACGAGGGCGGCCGCATCTGGGGGTTCGAGACGACGCCCGGCCGCGTCGCCTTCCTCGACGGCGGCCGGTGCCTGGCGCACACCAACCACTACCTCTCGCTGGAGCTCGCGCCACAGGATGCCTCGGAGTCGGAGGGCACGCGCATGCGCCTGGCGCGGGCAAAGGAGCTGCTCAGCGAGGGTCTGGCGAGCGCGGGTCAAGGCGGCGCCGAGGGCGCCGCCCAGGCCGTCGCGCTCGCCCAGTCAGTGCTCACCGACCACGCCAACGCGCCGCTCTCCATCTGCGGCCACTGGGACGACGACGACCCCGACCTGGACCAGTC
>PMKX01000086.1 GCA_003158705.1 Actinomycetota bacterium | reverse complement strand
CTCGTTCGGCGACTACTTCAAGCAAGAGGCTGTCGCCTGGGCGGTGGAGCTGGTGAGCCAGCTCGCGATCGCGCGCGACCGCCTCTGGGTGAGCGTGTTCGGCGGCGACCAGGAGGTGCCCGCCGACGACGAGGCGATCGCTTTGTGGCACGCCCACGGCGTGCCGGCGGAGCGCATCGTGCCCCTTGGCCGCGACGACAACTTCTGGGGCCCTGCCGGGCCCACCGGACCGTGCGGTCCATGCTCGGAGCTGTACTTCGACATGGGCGAGCACATCGGCTGCGGCAGGCCCGAGTGCAAGCCAGGTTGCGACTGCGACCGCTTCATGGAGTTCTACAACCTGGTCTTCGTGCAATACGACATGGGCGAGCACGGTGTGCTGGCGCCCTTGCCCAAGCCGAGCATCGACACGGGCTTTGGTCTGGAACGCGTGGCGGCCATCACCCAGGGCGTGACCACAGTGTACGAGTCTGACGCCTTCCGGCCGCTCATCGTTCTCGGCGAGGAGCTGTCGGGCGTCGCCTACGGGAGCTCGCCGCCGGCGACGCGCGCGCTGCGTGTCATGGCTGAGCACGTCCGTGGCATCGCCTTCCTCATCGCCGACGGCGTCCTGCCCGGTAACGAGGGCCGCGGCTATGTGCTCAGGCGCATCATCCGGCGAGCCGTGCAGCAGGGCGTGTCCATAGGGCTGCAGGAGCCGTTCGTGTCGCGGCTCTGCGAGGCCGCGGTCGAGCAGCTCGGTGCGCCCTATCCGGCGCTCGTAGCTGCGCGGGATCGGATCGTCACCGCCGCTCGCGAGGAGGAGGTCCGCTTTCGCCGCACGCTGGACCAGGGCATGCACATCCTCGACGAGGCGCTCGGTCGCGCTTGCGAGGCCGGCGCCGAGCTGCCGGCCCAGGTCGCCTTCGAGCTGCACGACACCTACGGCTTCCCCTTCGACCTGACCCGCGAGATCGCTCAGGAGCGGGGCATAGCGGTCGACGAGCACAGCTTCGAGGAACTCATGGGTGGGCAGCGGGAACGTGCCCGGGCTGCCCACAAGGCTGGCGTGGCCGGTTCGGGCCCGGGCGAGGTAGAGGAGTTCCAGCGCGACGCCGCCGGGATCGCGACGGCGTTCGTCGGCTACGAGCGCCTCGAGGTCTTCACGGTGATCCGGGCGTTGCGTGAGCTGGCCGATGGCAGGCTGGCGCTCAAGCTGGCGGAGTCGCCGTTCTACCCCGAGGGCGGGGGGCAAAGCGCCGACACGGGCTGGATCCATACCGAGTCCGGCAAGATCGAGGTCGAGGACGTGGTGCGCTTCGAAGGCGACCAGGTCGTGCTCGGCCGAGCCAGCGAAGGCGCGCCGGTGGAGGGGGAGCGGGCTAAGGCGATGGTCAACAACGTGCGCCGTCACCAGACGGCCTGCAACCATACGGCGACGCACCTGTTGCACAATGCTCTGCGTCTGGTGCTTGGCGAGCAGGTGCGTCAAGCGGGTTCCTCCGTGCGCCCTGACAAGCTGCGTTTCGACTACACGACGCGCCGGGCGCCGACACCGGAGGAGCTGCGCAGGATCGAGGAACTGGTCAACCGGCGCATCTTCGAGAATCATCCCGTGCGGCCGTTCGTGACGACCAAGGAGTACGCACTCGAGATCGGCGCGCTGGCGTTCTTCGAGGAGAAGTACGGCGAGTTTGTGCGCGTACTCGAAATTGACGACTTCAGTCGTGAGCTGTGTGGCGGCACGCACGTCTCGAGCACTTCGCAGATCGGTCTCTTCAAGATCGTCGTCAGCCAATCGGTGGGCGCCAACACGCGGCGCATCGAGGCGATCACGTCGGCGAAGGCCAGCGAGTACTACCGCGAGCTCGACGACACCGTGGCGGACATGGCGGCGGGGCTTGGCGTGAGTGCCGAGCGTGTGCCGGCAGCTTTGCGCAAGCAGTCGGCTCGCATAGGGGAGCTGGAGGAACGACTCAAGTCGGCGGCGAGCGGCGAGCAACGTTCTGAGCTTGATGCGCTGCTTGAGGGCGCGCGGGACATGGGCGGCGTCACGGTGGTGACGGGCAGTCCCAGGGTCGCTGCCGCCGATGAGCTGCTCGCCCTGGTCGATCAGGTGCGCGCGCAAGCACCCGAGGCGCTGGTCGTGTTGGCGAGCAACGTGGACGGACGAGCCGCTGTGGTGGTCGCGGCGGCCGACGCGGTCGTCGGCCGCGGTGTGCATGCATCCGATGTCCTGCGCGCCATGACGCCGGCGATAGACGGCAAGGGAGGCGGCAAGCCCTCGCTGGCTCGCGGTGGCGGCGACAAGGTGGACGGCATCGCCGCCGCTCTCGAGGCCGGTCTGCTTAGGGCCGGCGAGCTGCTGGGTGCCTGAGTGCGGGTCATGGCTCTCGACCACGGAACGGTGCGCACCGGAGTGGCGGTGTGCGATCCGACGGGTACGCTGGCCCGGCCCTTGGCCGTGGTCGAACGCGTCGCCAGTGAGCACGGCTTGGATGAGCTCCTGGCGCTCATCGCCGAAGAACGGCCGGAGCTCCTCGTCGTGGGCTTGCCGGTGTCGTTGGACGCTCGCGAGCACGCGCAGGCCCAGGAGGTCCGTCGGTTCGCCGACGTTCTGTCGCAGCGCACCGAGATCCCGGTGGTCACCTACGACGAACGGTTCAGCACCGCTATCGCCAAGCAGCGGGGAGGGACTGGGCCTGTGGACGCACGTGCGGCGGCGTTGATCTTGGAGGATTACCTGCGGACCCCACATGGACCCGGACGGTAAAGGCGACCCACGCCTCGGCGACGCCGAGGAGCGGCTGCAGCAGCTAGGTCGCCAGGACGAGCAGCGGCCGTGTGAGCGGGCGCCGGCGGAGGCCGATCGCGCCCAGCGCCCTCGGGGCGACCGTCATGGGCGCCGGACCAGCCGCGTGCGCGTCCGGCTCATCTTTCTCGTTCTGTTCGTGGTAGTGGCCGTCTTGTTCGCCGGAGGCTTGGGCTTCTACAAGTGGTACTTCCACACCGGTAAGCTCGGTGGCAAGGTACACGTGACCATCCCGCCCGGGGCGACCTTGAACACGATCGCCGAGATCCTGCAGCAGAAGGGCGTGGTCCCTCGAGCACGGGCCTTCGAGATCAGGGCGTCCGGCGACGGTCACGGCACAGATCTCAGGGCGGGCACGTACGTTCTGCGCCAGAACGAGCCGTACGACCAGCTGGTCGCGACTCTGGCGGCGGGTCCTCAGCAGGCGGCCATCAAGGTGACGATCCCCGAGGGATTCACGGTGGCCCAGGCGGCCGCCATGCTGGCGAAGACCATCCCGGGCTTCTCCGCCGAGTCCTATCTGGAGCTGGCAGTCAAACATCCGATTGCTCCCAAGGTGGTCGGCTACACGCCTGGTCGCACTCTTGAGGGCCTGCTCTTTCCGGCCACGTACGACGTGCTGCCGTCGGTCACTGCGCGCCAGTTCATCGAGCGGCAGCTGGCAGCCTGCAAGAACGCGCTGGCCCAGGTCGACCTGTCGCGGGCCCGCAAGGCCAATCTGACGCCCTACGACGTCACCATCATCGCCTCCATGGTCGAGCGCGAGGTCGAGGTGCCCAGTGAGCGACCGCTGGTGGCGGCGGTCATTTGGAATCGTCTGCACAAGGGCATGCCTCTGCAGATCGATGCCACGGTCGAGTACGCTCTCCCTCAGTACAAGCCCGTGCTCACCTACCAGGATCTGAAGATCCAGTCGCCCTACAACACCTACCTGCACGCCGGGTTGCCGCCGACGCCGATCGCCAACCCGGGAGCAGCCTCGCTGAAGGCCGCCGCCGGTCCGGCCAACGTTGACTATCTCTACTACGTAGCCCGCAACGACGGCAGCGGCCGGCATTACTTCTCGAGCACCTACAGCCAGTTCCTGGCCGACAAGCAGAAGGCCGCCCAGTAGTCTCAGCTTAGGCGGGAGGACCTGCTTCCTCCCGCTGGCGCCCAATCCTCGCGCTCACCGCCGACGTTCACCCTGATCCCACTCTGACGCCATCGTCGTGAACCCGGTCACCCATCCCTAATGGAGGATGCGTGTCGCCAGCGCCTAACCTATAGTGCGAGGCCGGGCGCCTCATGGCCCGGTAGATCAGGAAAGGGGTGTGCCCTGGCCATCAGCGGCACTACGAGGCTGGTGGGGATCATCGGCTGGCCGGTCGAGCACTCGCTGTCGCCGGCTTTGCACAATGCTGCCTTTGCAGCCTATGGCCTCGACATGGCCTATGTCCCCCTTCCCGTGCCGCCGGGCGCTGTGAGCACGGCGGTCGCCGGGCTGCAAGCGCTCGGCTTCGTGGGCGCCAACGTGACCATCCCGCACAAGACCGCCGTCGTACCTCTGCTCGCCGAGGTAGATGGCGAGGCGCGTCTGGCGGGCGCGGTCAACACCATCGTGGTCCGTGACGGGCGCCTCGAGGGCTACAACACCGACGTGCAAGGCTTTGCCCGCGCCCTGCACGACGTCTACCCCGGATCCCTTGCCGGGCAGGCGGTCCTGCTCCTCGGTGCGGGCGGCATGGCACGTGCCGCGGCGTTGGTCCTGGCGCGGGAGGGGGCGCTGGTCACCGTCACCGACCGTACGCCGGCGGCCGCAGAGCGCATCGTGCAGGTCATCGCTCAAGTGCCCGGCAGTGCGCCGGGCGAGACCTTGGCGCTGGCGGCTCTGTCTGCGGAGACGGTGCGCGCAGCCGACGTGATCGTCAACGCCAGCGCTCTGGGTATGGCGTCGGTCGGTAAAGTCCCCGCAGTGCTGGCCGATAATGTAGGCAGCGACCACGTCGTCTGCGATGTGGTGTATGCCAAACAGCCGACGCAGCTGGTCGCCCAGGCTCGAGCCCGTGAGGCTCTCACGGTGGACGGACTGTCGATGCTGATCTGGCAGGCGGCGGCCTCCTTCGAGCTGTGGACCGGCCAGAGTGCGCCAGTGGAAGTGATGCGCAGTGCAGTCACAGGACACAGAGGACGTTGATTCGCGGCTGACGGGCGACGAGACCGTCGGCACTGCCGCGAGCGACGAGAGCGCGACGAGAGTCAAGCCGGGGCCAGAAAGGGACGAGTTGGAGCCTGCCGAGAACATGGTGATCGTCAGCCTGGCGAGCGACGAGGCTGAGCCCGCCGTCGTCGTGCCGGATCCCCAGAGCGGCTTCTCCGTCGAGGACTCGTTCCGGCCCGGACGGCGCTCCAAGCTGCGTCTCGGCGACATCCTGCGCGAGATGAAGGTCGTCAGCGACGAGCAGATAGAGCAGGCAGCGGCCACCCAGAAGGAGACCGGCAAGCGGCTCGGTGAGGCTCTTCTCGACCTGGGGTTCATCGACGAGCTCGACCTGATAAAGGCGCTTGGCCGCAACTTGGGCGTGCCGTTCATCGACCTTACCGCCACTCCGGTCGACACCGATGTCGCCGACGTGATCCCCGACAGGCTGGCTCGCCGCTACGGCGCCGTCCCGGTCAAGTTCCTCGACGACCAGGTCCTGCTGGTGGCCATGGTCGACCCGAGCAACGTCTTTGCCATCGACGATCTGCGCATCATGACGGGCTACGACATACAGCCCGCCATAGCCAGCGCCAAAGACGTGTTCGGCACCATCGCTCGTCTCAACCGCGAGGAGTCGGTCGGCCGTGAGTTCGCCCACACCTCTGGGCCAGAACCCGAAGAGGACTCGGACATACGTGAGACGGTCAACGAGGCGCCGGTCATCAAGCTCGTCAACTCGGTGCTGGCGCAGGCCGTCGAGGACGGCGCCAGCGACATTCACTTCGAGCCGCAGGCCAAGGAGCTCCTGGTGCGCTTCCGTATCGACGGTGTGCTGCACGAGATCATGTCGGTGCCGCACCGCATGCAGTCGGGCATCCTCTCGCGGCTCAAGATCATGTCGAGCCTCGACATAGCCGAGCGCCGTGTGCCGCAGGACGGCCGGCTCGGTCTGGTCGTGGGCGGCAAACCGGTCGATGTGCGTGTGGCCACGCTGCCCACGGTGTACGGAGAGAAGATCGCCATGCGGCTGCTCGACAAGTCCACCGTAGTGCTCGATCTGTTGGAGCTCGGCTTCTCCGAGCAAGCGCTGAAGCGCTTCCAGCGGTCGTTCACCAAGCCGTACGGCACAATTCTGGCCACGGGCCCGACCGGCTCCGGCAAGTCCACGACGCTCTACGCAGTGCTCAGCTTGCTCAACTCGCCCGAGAAGAACGTGATCACAGTCGAGGACCCGGTCGAGTACCGTCTGGCCGGCGTCAATCAGGTACAGGTGAACAACAAGGCCGGGCTCACATTCGCCTCCGGACTACGCACCATCCTGCGCTGTGACCCCGACATCATCATGATCGGCGAGATCCGCGACCGCGAGACGGCGCAGATCGCGATCGAGTCCGCGCTCACCGGCCACCTCGTGCTGAGCAGCATGCACACCAACGACGCTCCTGGCGCCCTGTCGCGCCTTACCGAGATGGGCGTCGAGCCGTTCCTCACCTCGTCGGCGGTCGATTGCGTGCTCGCCCAGAGGCTGGCTCGTCGGCTGTGTCACGAGTGCCGCGAGCCCTTCAAGCCCACGCACGAGGTGCTGCGCCTCAATGGCTTCCCGTCGAAAGAACTTTCCGGCGACGTCACCCTCTACCGCGCCCGCGGCTGCTCACGCTGCAACAACACCGGCTACAAGGGGCGTCTCGGGATCTACGAGGTGATGGTGGTCAGCGAAGCGATCCGCAGACTCATCGTCGAGCGCAAGAGTGCCGACGAAGTCTCGCGTGTGGCCACTGCCGAGGGCATGAGGACGTTGCGTGAGGATGGTCTGGAAAAAGTCCTGCAAGGCATGACCTCGATGGAGGAGATCGCGCGGGTCATCGTCTAGCCAAGCCGAGTGTGTAGCGAGGAAGTGACTATGGATCTTGTAGATATCCTATCTGAGGTGCTGGAGAGGGAGGCGAGCGACCTCCACCTCACCGTGGGCTCGCCCCCGATCATACGCATCAACGGTCTTCTGGAGCGCCTCGACAGCCCGCGGCTGCAAGCCAACGAGACGCGCGAGCTCATCTACAGCATCCTGTCGCAAGATCAGCGCCAGCGGCTGGAGAACGAGTGGGAGATCGACTTCTCGTACTCAGTGCCCGGCCGCGCTCGATTCCGCGTCAACGCGTATTTCCAGCGCAACAGTCTCGGCGCCGCCTTCAGGCTCATCCCCGTCGAGATCAAGACACTCGAACAGCTAGGGCTGCCGAAGGCGCTCCACAAGCTGGCGACCATGCCCCGCGGCTTCGTGATCGTCACCGGACCTACCGGATCGGGCAAGTCAACGACCCTGGCGGCTATCATCGACGAGATCAACGAGAGTCGCGACGAGCACATCATGACGATCGAAGACCCGATCGAGTTCCTGCATCGCCACAAGAGGTGCATGGTCAACCAGCGCGAGGTGGGCTCGGATACGAAGTCTTTCCCGCGCGCCCTCAAGTCCGTGGTGCGCCAGGATCCGGACATCATCCTGGTGGGCGAGATGCGTGACGCGGAGACCATGGCCACGGCTCTGACGGCCGCCGAGACCGGTCACCTGGTCTTTGCGACGCTGCACACCCAGGATGCGCCGCAGACCATCGACCGCATCATCGACGTGTTCCCGCCGCACCAGCAGAACCAGATCCGCGTGCAGCTCTCCACTACTCTGATGGGCATCTGCACGCAGCAGCTCCTGCCCACCAAGGACGGTCGCGGCCGTGTGGCGGCGTGCGAGCTCCTCGTGCCCACGCCGGCGGTGCGCAACCTTATTCGCGAAGGCAAGACGCATCAGATCTACTCGGTCATGCAGACAGGTACGGCGTTCGGCATGCAGACAATGGACGCCGCGCTCGCCGAGCTTGTGCGCCGGGGCGCCATCACTCGCGAGCTGGCCGAGCGCCGTTCGAGCACACCAGAAGACCTGAGGCGGCTCCTGGGGCGCGCAGTGGCTACCACTTCCGCCGGCTGAGTGGCGTGGCGGCCGGCATGAATACCGCGTTCAAGAAGAGTCCCACAGGAGAGTGGCTCAGGCGCTCCTAGCGCGCCTGAGCCAAGCAAGGTCCGGAGGTTCCATGGCTACGTTCGCCTACAAAGTAATGGATGCGAAAGGCACACCGGCGACCGGCCAGGTCGATGGTGACAGCAAGGTGGTGGCCGCCGCTGCGCTGCGCAGCCGTGGTCTGACCGTTCTCGACCTCGACGAGGTCAAGCGGGGACTGGGCCAGATCGACATCCTGGAGCCGTTCCAGACCATCAAGGCCAGGGACCTCACTGTCTTCTCGCGCCAGTTCGCCACCATGGTGAACTCGGGGCTCTCGATGCTGCGCTGCCTGTACGTGCTCGAGGAGCAGACCCCCAACAAGAAGCTTGGCAAAGTCATCGCCCAGCTGAAGGAGGACGTCGAGGCCGGCATCAGTCTGTCGGACGCTCTGGAGAAGCACCCCAGAGTCTTCAGCCGCCTCTACGTGAGCATGGTCCGCGCCGGGGAGATCGGCGGTATCCTCGACGACGTGCTCAACCGGCTGGCCAACCAGCTCGAGAGGGACGACAGCATCAAGCGGGCCGTGAAGTCGGCGATGGTGTACCCGATCATGATCGCCAGCTTCGCGATCCTGGTGCTCGTCGGCATGGTCATGATCCTCATCCCTATCTTCGCCAAGATGTACAAGGACCTCGGCAACGCCAAGCTCCCGCTGCTCACGCGCATCATGATGGGCGTGTCCGGCGGCTTGCGCAGCTACTGGTTCATAGCCATCCCCGCCATCGTGTTGCTCATCTGGGGACTGCGCCGTCTCAAGCACACGTCTCGAGGCACGGAAGCGTGGGACAGGACCAAGCTGTCCATGCCCGTGTTCGGGGACATCGTGGCCAAGCTTGCCGTGGCTCGCTTCTCGCGCACCCTCGGCACCCTGGTCACCTCCGGTGTGCCTATCCTGCAGGCCATCGACATAACCGGCCAGGCCGCCGGCAACACGGTCATCGAGAAGGCCATGGTCAACGTACAGCAGAGCATCAAGGAGGGGCAGTCGATCACGCGGCCTCTCGAGAGCATCCGCGTCTTCCCGGCGATGGTCACGCAGATGATCTCCGTGGGCGAAGAGACGGGTTCGCTCGACACGATGCTGCACAAGATCGCCGATTTCTACGAGGACGAGGTGAATGCCAGCATCAAGGCCCTCACCTCGATCATCGAACCCGTCATGATGGTAGGCGTGGGTGGCATCGTGGGCCTCGTGGTCATCTCGATGTACCTGCCGATCTTCAACATGATGAACATCGTCAAGTCGTGACCTGCTGGCCTCGCGGTGACCAACGAGCAGCTTCTGGCGGCGTACCACAAGACCGGTTCACCAGCCGCCCTCGAGCAGGTGGTACGCGCTAACCAGGGTCTTCTGCATCACACGCTGAAGCGCTTCAGCTACGCGCAAGAGACCTACGAGGATCTGCTTCAGGTGGCCAACCTCGGGCTCATCAAAGCGGCGCAGCGCTTTGACCCAGCGAAGGGTGTGCGCTTCTCCACCTATGCCACGGCCATCGTGGACGGAGAGCTGCGCCACCATCTGCGTGACACGCTGCTCATGCGCCAGCCCCGCTGGGTCAAGCGCGTGTACGCGCGCATCTTCGAGGTCTCCAACGAGCTCACACACAAGCTCGACCGTCCGCCCACCCTGCACGAGCTTGCCGAGACTCTCAACATCAACGAGGAGGGCATCCTCGAGGTGACCAACCTCTACTCGCGTATCGACCTGCATAGTCAGAATGAGCCCTTTACGAGTGAGGAGCTGGCCTCGGCGGCGGCGGACCGGTCTCAGGTACACGCGTTGCGCTCCGAGTCCTTCGTGCTGCCGGTCGAGGACCGCATCACCCTCTACAACGCCCTCGACAAACTCACCAAGTTCCAGCGCCGTCTCATCTACCTGCTGTTCTTCAAGGACCTGACTCAGCACGAGGTGGCCACCGAGCTCGGCCTCACGCAGAAGAAGGTCTCGCGCGAGTCCATCAAGGCGCTCACGCGTCTTAGGCAGCTCATGGGTCGCAAGGTCTTCTAGCACGCTTTCTGCACCGTCCACCTCGGCATAGACATATGTACCAGGGGAAGGCCCGGCGTTAGGGGATCCACAGGCACATACGCATGCTTGCCGCTGCGTTTCTGAGCCTGTGCGCCGCCCTGGCGGCTGCTGACGGCTAAAGCGGAGGCGGGGTCCTGCCGAATGATCGTGCGTCTGGCGAAGGCGCGGTTGGGCAGAGTAGTAGTGAAGGCGTCAAAGGCAAACCACTCGCGAGGGTGGGGCGCAAAGCCACAGGGCTCGCGGAGCCGGCTGGGCTGCCGCCGCGGAGGTTCGGAACACTTCGTGGTTTGCCGCGCAAGAGAGGTAGTGCTAAAGCCCAAGCCTCTCTTGGCCGAAGAAGAGTACAGCAAGGGTTCAACACGAGAGGAGATGGCAAAGAAATGAACCGTTTCACGAAGAAGAAGCAAGGGGGCTTCACGCTGATCGAGCTGCTGATCGTGATGACCATCATCGGCATCCTGATGATGGTGGCGATCCCGCGCTACAAGGCGGCCGTCAGGCAGGCCCAGGAAGCGGTACTCAAGGAAGACCTGCACGTGATGCGCTCGGCCATCGACTCCTACACCATG
>PMKX01000060.1 GCA_003158705.1 Actinomycetota bacterium | reverse complement strand
CAGCAGGGCGCCACGGTCGACCGGCCGCACGAGGATGGTACGCAGCGTGCCGTGCTCGGCCTCGCCGGCGATCATGTTGCCGCCGACCATCGCCGCTGCCAGCGGCAGCAGGAAGACGCTCATGACGGCGAGCGCCGCCGGCGGTATGTAGAGTCCGTTGGCGAACGTGCGCAGCATGAACACCGCCGTGTCGCCGCCGTCGTTCTGGCCGCCGCCGTGGTTCGAGAGCTGGACGCCGACGGCGAAGAGGATCGGCACCAGGATGAGTCCACCGGCGCCGATGAACGTGCGCTTCTGGGCCAGCAGCTTGGCGGCTTCGCGTCGCAGAGGACCGAGATGGCGGCCTCTGCCGGCGGCACTCAACGCCGTCTCCCCAAGCCGGGTATGCCGAACAAGCGTCGCTTGCCGGTGGGCGCGCCAGAGCCGACGTCGCCCGACTCGGTGAGCTCGAGGAAGAAGTCCTCGAGCCCCTGCTCGGGCGCCGGCACCACGGCGCGCACGTCGAGGTCGTCGGCCACCAGGCGGCGCACCATCTCGGGCACGGCTTCGTCGGGGGCCGACACCAGCAGATACTCCTCGTCCGACCGCACGCTGCCGGCGCCGAACTGCGCCGTGAGCGTCTCGCCCGCCTTGCGCTGATCGCTGGTCAACACCTTGACGGCCGTTCCCTGCGGCCGCAGCTCGCTCACCGGACCCTGCACGACCACCTTGCCGCGGTTGATGATCACCGCCCGGTTGCACACCTGCTCCACCTCGTGCAACAAGTGCGACGAGAGAAACACGGTGGTGCCGGCCTTGCCCAAGTCGCGCACCAGCTCGCGCACGTCCTTCATGCCGCGCGGGTCCAGGCCGCTGGTCGGTTCGTCCAAGACGATCAGGTCGGGACGATGGATGAGCGCCTGGGCGATGCCCAGGCGCTGCTTCATGCCGTGCGAGAAGCCGCGCACCTTGGAGTCGCCTCGCTCACGCAGGTTGACGATGTCGAGCACCTCGTCGATGCGCTCCTCAGTCACCGGGCCGCTCATGCTGCCCAACACGCGCAGGTTGCGGCGCGCCGACATGCCCGGGTAGAAGGTGGGGTCCTCGACGAAGCCGCCCACATGGCGCGCCGCCTGGCGCCGCTGACCGGGCACGCGATTGCCGAGGATCTCGGCGTAGCCGGCGGTCGGGAAGATCAGCCCCAGCATGAGACGGATGACCGTGGTCTTGCCGGCGCCGTTGGGGCCGAGGAAGCCGAACACGTCGCCGCGGCACACGCTGATGTCGAGGCCGTCCACAGCGCGCAGGCTGCCGAACTGTTTGGTCAGACCGTGCGTGGAGAGCACCACGGGGCGGTCCGCGCAGGCTACCGCCGCGGACCGCTCATCCTGCTCAGGCTGGCTCATCGCCATGTGCTCGCTCCTCGTCCTCGGCTCGTCCGCCCTGCCTCACGCTCCGCAGCCGGCATCAGCGCGAGCCTCGCGACGCGACTGCGGATCAGGGCAGTGTGTAGACGTACTGTACCAGGCCGCCGTAGAACTTCGTCCAGCTCTCGCCCAGCAGCCGGCGCACGATCTCCTTGATCGCCTGCGGGCTCAGCGACGAGTCGGCCACCTGCAGAACGAAGCGCTTCAAGGGAGCAGGGCCCCAGTGTTGGAGGATGTAGCCCACCACGGCGCCGCTCTCCAGATAGGCAAGCTGTATGCGAGCCGAGCTGCCGTTCATCCACAGGTCGCCGGTGGCGAAGGCTTGCAGCAGCGGCATGCTCTTGTTGCCGCTCGCCAGCTCGCGGCGCAGCGCCGAGTAGCTGCGCCCGCCTTCGACCGCCACGGCCAGACCCTCCTCCAGCATCGGCGGCGCGTGCGCCGTCTTGTCGAACCACGGCATGGTGAAGGCGTGCGTGAGCTCGTGCGAGAGCATGAGCGGCGCCCAGGCCTGGCGCTCGGCTAGAGCCGGCGCCACCACACCTATGTCGGCCGGCGCCGCCGCGCCGCCGTTGAGACGCTTGGCCTCGCCCGAGAAGAACTTGCCTTCCCCTTGCGCCAGCGTCTGCGCCAGGTAGTCGGTCACCTGCGCCGTGGAGGAGAAGCAGAAGACGAGCACGCGCTGGCGCGGGTGCAGACCGAGCACGGCGAGGCGAGCGCGGGCCTGAGGCAGGTAGGCGGCCAGCTCCTCGGCCCGCGCCCGCCAGGTGCTGTCGTACACCACCACTCCACCCTGAGCCTTTATCATCCGCGGCTTGTCAAAGGCCATCAGGTATTCGTGGCGTATGCCGGCGGGCGTCTGGTCTCCCACCACCGTCAGGCGATCTTCCGGCCGACGCACCACCAGCACGCGCTCGGCCACCACGCGGTCGTCCGGGCCGACGCCGCCGATGCTGCCCGTGATCTTGACGTCGAAGACGTCGGACTTGCCCGGGATGGCGGTGACGCCGGCGCCGAGCGCCGTCCAGTGCAGCGGCGCCAGATGCCGGTACAGCTCCGCCAGCACACGCTGCGCTGCCGCGCCCCCCGCCGGCAGACGCTCCTGCCAGCCCGCCAGGTCGCCGGCCTTGACACGAGTCAGGCCGGCGATGAAGGCGGCGCGTACGTCGGCGGCGGCGACCGGCGCCGCCGGCGTCGCCCCCACATGCGGGTGCCGAGTCTGGCTAGAGGTCAGGGCGAGGACCGTGACGCCGGCGATGAGCAGCGCCGCCACGACACCGACTATGGAGAAACCGGCGCTCAGGCCGCGGCGCCTCGGGGCTGGATCCATGTCTTCACCATAGCACCCTGCCACAGCGGCACAACCGCGGTGCCGGGCGCAGGGACGAGAGGCTCTCCGCCCCCAGCCGGGCGCGAGGACGATGCTTTGTTCGCCCTCAGCCGGGCGCGTTGAAGACGCTCGGCGCCACGTGTAGCATCGGGAGCTATGGCGTCCCACCCCACAGCTCCCGCCCACGGCATCTCGGCGCGAACTGACGCACGCCGGCACGTGTCTTCGGCGACCTTCGGGGGCGAGCTTGTGGCGACCCTGTCGGGGACGAGCCGATGACACTAGCCGTGTGTCCCAACCTGGCCGTCGACCGTGTCGTGCGTGTGGACAGACTGGAGCCGGGCACCACCATGCGCGCCCACATGTTGCAGCACCAGGCCGGCGGCAAAGGCGCCAACGTGGTCCGTGCCGTGAAGGCGCTGGGCGGCCGCGCTGAACTCGTCGGTTTCGCCGCCGGCGACACAGGCCGGCTCATCGGCGAGCTGGCCACCGCTGAGGGCCTCGACGTGCTGCTCGTGGTGTGCGATGGCGAGGCGCGCGTCTCCACCGTGGTGCTCGAGCTCGGCGGCGGACACACCGAGCTCTACGAGTACGGGCCGCGTATCACAGCCGACGACGAGAAGAGCTTTGTGGCCGCCGTGCGCCACCAGCGTGCCGGCCGCGGCGAGTGGGCCGTGGTAGACGGCTCGCCGCCACCCGGCGCCTCGGCGCACTTCTTCGCCAGCCTGGTCGAGGTGCTGCACGCCAACGGCTACCCGGTGCTGCTCGACGCCACCGGCGTGCAGCTCGTCAATGCTCTGCCGGCCCGGCCGGAGCTGGCGAAGGTGAACCTGGCCGAGGCGCACACGGCCGTGGGCACCGCCGGCGACGACCTGGCCGGCGCCTACGCCGCTTGCCAGGGGCTGGTGGCGGCCGGCGCCGGCGGCGCCATAGTCACGCTGGCCGCCGACGGCGCCGTAGGTCTCATCGAAGGCCGCCGTTTGCGCGCCACCACCGAGCCGGTGGAGGCCGTGAACCCGTGCGGCTCAGGCGACTGCTTCGCCGCCGCCCTGCTGCGCGGCCTGGAGCGCAAGGACAAGATCGAGGCGGCCTTGGCGGCCGCTACGGGCGTGGCCGCCGCCAACGCCGCCTCCCCACTCACGGCCCACTTCGACGCCAAGCTGGCCGCCCACCTCACGGCGGCGGCCACCGTCGAGTCTGCGCCTTCCGACTAGCGCGTCGAGCCCGGTCGCCCCAGCCCGGTCAAGTTCGCTTCTTCGAACCCGGCCGAGCCTCGAGCGTCTGCAGGTCGAACGACCACCAGCGTACGTAGCGACGCCGGCCCGAACCGTCGGCGACAAAGGGGCGAATGGCGACGTCCCCAGCCCCAGGGTAGCCTCGGAGAATGTCGTCGCGCAGATCCCTCACATTGCAGCGGAAGTGGGCTTTCTGCCGCCTCGACAACATCTGCGGCACAGGCGAACCGCCGCCATCCTCTGAGCCGCAGCCAACCAGGACGTCCCTCCCATCCTTGAGCTCGACGCCGAGGCACAGCACTCCGCTCGGACGCCAGCCGGGATTGCGCACGTCCCAAACGAACACCGGCCCTTGCGCCGAGGCAACCGATCCGCCTCCACCCTCCACGCGGAATGCCAGGCGCACGCGCTTTCGCCGCCCCAGCAGTGCAGCAATCAGGCCAACAAGCCCTTCCAACAGCCAGTCCAAGCCGACGATCTCCCTTCGCCCGCCTAGACGGGCCAACCATGGCGCAGCTTCAGTTGTAGTGCTGCTGCAGCAGGCCGGCGACCCGCCCGCCGCCGACCACCATCCAGAACCAGCCCGGCACGGCAGCAGCATGCGCAGCGGTCAACATCTGCGGCGTCACCGCCACGAGAGGCGACGCAGCAAGATCCGGTGCGGCTCCGGCAGGCAGAATGACGGTGCAGTCGGGGCTCAGCGGCAGCACCTGCACGTGCTTGTAGCGGTTGCGATGGTAGAGGGCGCCCACCGGGTGCACGCCGTCAAGCTTCTCCTGCTGAATCGCTGCTTCGCCGGTGTAAGTCTGGACCGCGTCGAATGTGATCGTCTTGCCATCAGTGCTCACGCCCTTCAGCAGAACCGACACGAGCGTGAGCGCGCCCTGCTGACGCTGCGTGGCTTGCGTGATGTCACCGCGCGGTTCGTATGTCCACGAGACTGCAGAGTAGTCAAGCGCGTCGAGCATGCCGCCGAGCGCCTGGGCTTGTGCTTTCGGGATGCTCGCGGAAGGCGAGGGGCTGGCACTCGGAGATGCGCTGCTGGCGGTCGGGCTGACTGTGGTAGCAGCCGACGAGCAACCGACGACAAGCCACAGGGCGACCCCCAACGCGACAACGCCGGTCAAGTCAGTGACGATCCCTCTGCGACGCCTCACGTTTCCCCCCAAGTCCAAGATGACTCGAACACTTGATCGTCACTTGCCCTAGCCCGACTAGCGCGAGCTACCGGCGTCGTACACGGCCACGCTTCTCAGTACGCTGTGCGTGTCCACGTACAGCCTCTTCCACGTGGCGCCACCGTTCGCGGTCTCGAGAATGAGGTCGAGGATGCCGGTCTTGCCCACGATCCAGGCGTGCTTGGTGTCGCGGCAGGCGACGGCCCAAAGGATGTTCCCTTCTGGCGGCAACCCAGAGTGTTGCCTCACCCACGTCCGGCCGCCGTCGCGGGTGGCCAAGATGAGGCCCTCGGCGTAGCTGCCCACGAACCAGCCGTGCAAACGGTCGGCGAAGACAAGACTGGACACTCCGCCGACGGAACTCGCCTGCTGCTTCTCCCAGCTTCGGCCACCGTCGCTGCTGGCCAAGATGAACATTTGTCCACTGGGGTCACTAGCACCCCCGCCCGCAACCCAGAGGTGGCGCGCATCGCTGCAGGCGACCGCGCCGAAGGCACCGAGCTTCCCTGCGACCTGCACGTGCCAATGAAGCCCGCCGTCGCTGGTAGCCAGAAGACGACCGGCTGGAGTCACGCCGGTTGGAGTCCCGTAACTCCCCTTGGTTCCTACCGCCCAACCGTGCTTCGAATCTGCGAATGCGACGCCGACGAGGCTACCGGCGAAGCCGGCGCCTTGCGTCGTCCAAGTCGTGCCGCCGTCGGCGCTGCTCACGATCACGGCGCCGCCGTTGCTGCTCCCGACCGCCCATACATGCCGTGCGTCTGTGCAGGCCACGGCCCGCAGCTCGGCAGCCGAGGAGTGTTGCGGAGTCCAAGTCGCGCCACCGTCTGTCGTCGCGAGGATCTCCCCATCCCAGCCGACCACCCAGCCGTGGGTAGCGTCGGCGAACGCGATGGCGCTGAAGATCGCCGTGCCCTCCGGCCCCTCCGGTAGCTGACGACGCTTCCAGGCGGCACCGCCGTTGCTTGTTGAGAGCAGAGAGCCGGAAATGCCCAGGATCCAGACATGGCTGCCCGGCCTCGCTTTCAGCACCGGGGTCGGCGTGAGCTGTGTCGGCGTCGGCAGCGGCGGCCCAAACTGCGGGCCCTGCTTACCGCAGCCGAGCATCGCGGTCAGGAGCACGACGCCCAGAAAGAGCAGCGTCGCAGTCGTCAACGCTGACTTCAGCTCGACATCAGGCCTGCCCATCGTGAACCTCGCTCTCGCCGCGTACTAGTCTCGCACAACGGAACCGATACGCAAGGGGAAGGGCGGCGGCGGGCGGCGGACGCCTCCGCACGGGCGTCGGCCGGTGCGCAGCGGAGGCCGCAGCGCAGAAGCGGGCCGCCGCCGGCTTCGGTTTACAGCCCGGCGGCGCCTCACTACACTGAGCCGACTATCCTGCGGACGGCACAGCGAGGCTGCGTGCACCCGGTCCTGCTCCACATCGGCCACATCACCTTCTACAGCTTCGGCCTCATGGCCGCCTTGTCGCTCCTGGTGCCGGGCTTCTTCGTCATCTACCCGCTGCTCAAGCGGCACGGCGTGCGTTTCGCTGACCGACTCGTGCTGGAGGTCATCATCGCCGCCGGCGTGGGCGGCTTTGCGGGGGCGCGCATCTACTACCTGTTCCAGCATCTGAGCGACGTGCGTCACGACGTGTGGGGCAGCATCTTCACCGGCAGCGGCTTCACCTGGTACGGCGGCCTCATCGGCGGCATCGTGGCTGTGGCCGCGATCTGCCTGGTGCGTCGGGCGCCGCTGGGCCTGATGGCCAACATCGTCGCCCCGTCCGTGGCCCTCGGCTACGCCATCGGCCGCGTGGGCTGCCAGCTCGCCGGCGACGGCGACTACGGCAAGCCCAGCGGCCTACCCTGGGCGATGGGCTATCCGCACGGCACCGTGCCTACGCCGCCCGGCGTGCGCGTGCACCCCACGCCCATCTACGAGATCCTGCTCATGCTCCCCATCTTCTGGGTGCTCTGGCGGCTGGCACGCAAGCCGCGGCCGGGGTGGTACGTGTTCGGCTGGTTCCTGGTGCTCTCGGGCCTGGAGCGCTTCCCCATCGAGTTCCTGCGCCGCAACCCCCACTGGCTACTGGGACTCACGCAGCCGCAGTGGATCGCCATGCTGAGTGTGGTGATCGGCACAGTGATGATCCTCGTGACCCGGCACCGCGAGCCGGTGCCCAACACGGGCTCGGTCAAGCAGCCGTCGGGATGAGCAGCAGCGGACAGGGCGAGCTGTCGAACAGGCTCTGCACCTGCTGAGAGTGCCCAGCCTCCAGGCTGCGCGTCCACGAGAGCACGATCATCTCCGCGCCCAACGCAAGAGCCTCCTTGGGGATGAGCTCCGCCGGCTCGCCGACGCGCACGGCCACGCGGTGGCGGCCGCCCTCCGGGCACTGCGCGAAGCGCATGCGGAACTCCTCCTGCCAGGCCGCCCACTCGTAGTGCTCCTGGTCGACCATGCGCGGCGCCGGCATGCTGCCGGCCTCCAGCGGCGTGCCGCTGGTGACCACGTGCAGCATCACGATCTCGCGGCCGCGCCTGCAGAACACGTCGTCGGCCTGACGCATGGCCTCCGAGGTGGACGGGCTGCCTTCCATCGGCACAAGCAGCCGCCTCATGGTCGTAACGGCGCGCATGCCCGGCCGCAGCACGAAGAGCGGATGAGGGTCGTTGAGCAGCAGAGCGCCGGCGACGGCTCCGACGGCGCCCTGCTCGCTGTCGCGCAAGGCGAAGGCCAACACTCTGACGTCTTCGGCGGCGGCGGCCTGCAGTATCTGCTCCGCCGCCGCTCCCTCCACCTCAGTCACCTCGGCCGCGCCGCGCAACTTGGCCGGCAGCGCGAACTTGCTCTCCCCCTCGCCGCGCACGTGCACGATGCGCAGCGGCCAGCCGGCGGCGGCGGCCAGGGCCTGCGCCGAGGCGAGCAGCTCTAAACGGATCTCACTCGAGTCCAGGGCGACCAGCACGCTCATCGTCGGCTCTCCTTCCACCCTCCGCGGGGCCCGCGCACGAACCGATGCTCGCCTGGCGACAGCAGGAACCGCCGCCGGCCGAGCACCACATTCACGCGCGCCTCTTCCACGCTTATACCCAGGCGCGTGGGCCGTATGTCCAGTAGCACGCGGGCGCCGCGGAAGCGCAGCGGCACACGCAGCCGCTTCCAGGGCGCCGGCAGATGCGGGTCCACGCCCAGCGCCTTGCCGCGGCGGCGCACGCCGCCGAAGCCCATGACCGCAGCCTGCCAGAGGCCACCCATGGTGGCCAGGTGCAGGCCGCGGGCGGCATTGCCCATGTTGTCGGCGAGGTCGATCTCCCCGGCCATGCGGAAGTCCGTCAAGGCCTGGCCGACCACGCCCAGCCGCGCCGCCAGTGCCGCGTGGATGCCGGGCGAGAGCGAGCTGCCGTGCACGGTGATGGGCTCGTAGTAGTCGTAGTTGGCGCGCGCCACGCGGTCGTCGATCTCGTCGCCGAGCATGTAGCAGAGCATCACCGCGTCCGCCTGCTTGAGCACCTTGGAGTGGAGCGTCACGTCGCGGCCGAGGAGCACGTCGGCGGCTTGCGGCCGCGGCGTGAGCAGGGCCGGGTCCACGTCGGCCAGGTCGAAGAAGCCGGCGAACTGCTCGAACAAGCCGGTCTGCGGGTCGAAGCCGTCGGCCAGGTTGTCGGCCACGCGCTGCCAGACCGCGCGCTCGGCCGACGTCACGGCGAGGCGCCGGGCGAGCTCTTTGGCTACCGTCGGCGCGCTCTGCTCGAGCCAGGCGAACGCCTCCAGCGCCTTGCGCACGTTCCAGCGCGCCAGCACGTTGGTGAAGGCGTTGTCGTCCACGCCCTCGTGGTACTCGTCCGGACCCACCACCATGTGGATGTGATAGATGCCCTGCTGGTCGCGGGCCGCACGCGAGGCCCAGAACCTGGCCGTCTCGAGGAGGATCTCGGTGCCCATGGTGACCATGAACTCGTCGTCGGCCGTCGCCTGCCAGTACTCCCACACCGCCCAGGCCACGTCCGCCGAGATGTGGTGCTCCATGAGCCCGGAGAGGATAGGCACCATCTCGCCGCCGGGTCCGTAGCCGTACGGCGGCGTCGTCTCCACGCCTTTGTCCGCCGACTCCCACGGGAACAGAGCGCCGCGGTGACCGAGGTCACGGGCCTTCTGGCGGGCGCCGTCGAGGTTGCGGTAGCGGTAGGCAAGCAGCGTGCGCGCCGTCTGCGGATGCGTGTAGATGAAGAACGGCAGCACAAACACCTCGGTGTCCCAGAACACGTGCAGGAAGTACGAGAGGCCGCCCAAACCGCGGGCGCCGATCGAGACCGTGTCCTTCGTAGGGTGTCCGCTGCTGATCATGTGAAAGATAGAGAAGCGGACCACGCGCTGCCCGTGGTCGTCGCCGTCGATGACCACGTCGGCGTCGCGCCAGCGCTGCTCCCAGGCCGCGCGATGAGCGCCGAGGAGCTCGTCGTAGCCTTGCTCCTCGGCGCGCCGCAGCACGTTGAGCGCCACCTCGGTGCTGGGCACACGCGTGCGCGCCGAGACGACGGCGGCGAGGCGGTCGATGGTGGCCGGCTCGCCGGCTTCCAGCCGACCGCCGATGATGTCGCGCGACTGCTCTATGTGGCGCGTGACCGGCGAACCCACGGCCGGCTTGGTGGCTACGACCAGCACATGACCGCCGCCGTTGCGCCCTCTGGTGCGCGCGATGAAGCCGGGCGTGTCGAGCGACTCGAAGGTCGTCTCGGTGGTCGGGCCGCCGGCGTAGCTGACGCCCACGCAGCCCTCCCATACCAGGCGGCCCGAGAAGTCTTCCGGTGTGGCCTCGGCGCGCACGGCCATCACCGCCCGGTCTACGAGCGAGGCGAAGCGCGCCGTGCGCACGCGCACCGTGCGGCCTACGCGGTCGCGCTGGCGCCAGGAGCGGAACACGATGCCCTGGCGCATGTCGAGCGTGCGCTGGTGGTCGAGGATCTCGCCGTTGGCGAGATTGACCTGGGTGCCTTCGACGAACAGCCGCAGGCAGAGCCAGTCAGGCACCGGCACCGGCTGGCGGAAGCTCGGATCGCCGGTGCCGTCGCCGAAGATGCCGGCGACGAGGGTGGCCGGCGTCGAGACGGCCGAGCCCTCCTCGATGGACCCGCGGGTGCCGGTCTCGCCGTTGGCGACCGTGAGCCAGGTCTCCACCTCGCGCTCG